>DUAA01000283.1:1068-3273 GCA_012961055.1 Nitrospinaceae bacterium | reverse complement strand
ATGCGGTGATGAAGGGATAAATGAAAAACGAATATTTCCGAGCCCAGTTTATGGCCTGGGTCATTTGCGTTACAATCACGTTGTTACCAAGACTCATCTCAGTCTCGGTTCTGTATAATCCAGCCATGCAGTCGACCCCCTAAAAATAAGGTTTATAATGCATACTAAAATATTTTTGTCCAAATATCCAAGAAATTCTCCTCATTTGGCCCGACGAGCTTCCGATGGTAATTTGCAATAGCTTTTTTGCTGGCGAGCAAAGATTTTTCTCGGTTGTGAGAAGCCAGTGTCGAGTGGCTATCTCTGCTAAGGGGCCCACGGGAGTATTCTTGCCTGCTGGTCTTAAACCGGTGTATAATGGCCAAATCAGTATAAGTGAAATCGATTTTTAATAGAAAATCAATGCTGTACGGGTTTTCTGTTTGTCTGAAATAATTGTTGGAGAATAGAAATTATGGATTATAGCGGCAATAAAACATCTGTAGGGCAGGAAAGGATTCTGGCTGAAACAGAGTCCATTATCCGGATGCACTTGAGTAAGGATGGATATACCCTTGACCTCACTGCTGTTTATTTGAAGGAATATGGGGCTAAGGACATTGCTCGCATGGAGTTTTTGCGGCCGTTAACAAGCCTAGCGTTCGGAACCAACTTATGTGGTTCCAAAGGGGCAAAATATATTGCTCAGTCTGAAGTGCTGGTTAACCTGACTACGTTGAACCTGTTTTACAATCAAATAGGGAACGAAGGGGTTCAATATATTGCTTTGTCAGACAATCTATTGAGCTTGCAGAACCTGGTTATTACGGATAATGGAATTACTGACGAAGGCGCGCTTTTGTTAGCAAAATTCCTTCCACTTTTTACCAATCTGGTGCGTCTCGATTTGCGTCTCAATCGTATCAGAGATGAAGGAAAAGATGCCCTGAAGGAAGCGCAAAAAGTGTCTAATGTTAAGCACCTGCTGCTGGATAAAGTAGAAGGCTTCCAAGTAAAAGGCTAACCACTGGACTTGGGGCCAACTAGCAATAGCTCTATATGACGGGCAGAAGTTGTTGTAGCTTGACGAGTTATTGCCAATTGCCACCGGTGGGCCTAGTGGGAGTTTAAGTTTATTATATTGTTGTCGAACAGTGGTCGGATATCTCTGAAGTCGATCCCCGCGATCTCCATGCACTGTCGTATTTGGGAACTTTGATAAATGATTTGCCACAGCCGGTTGCCCAACTCCTGAATATTATCGAGAAGTAGATTCAGTTCGTTTGCGTTATGAAGTATAGGGAAGAGGTCGAATTGTAAAGGTGCCCATTTTTTCTGGACCTTAAGCACTTCGCGGTACAGCTCTAATTCATGCTCTATGATAGGGAAAGTGCTTCTTAAAGGGTGCGCCTTGCTCGAGTTCGGGAAAAGGGATAGGAACTCTTTCTCGATTTTTCCCGCCTTCCAGCCGGTGAATAAATAGCCTGTCATTTCTCCATTTAATACTGAGATGGATTTAGCGAGATGATGGGTGCGGTCAATATGTTCCGATCGCATTTCTCTTATTAAAACTGCCTTAGGGTAATCGTTGCTGATGCGTTGCTTGATTTGAAAAAGGCTGGCATAAAGTTCCCGTAGGACAGAGTTCAAATTACTGATTGCTACAGAGTCATTGGGTTCACGGGTTTCTTTTAGAGAAACCGTATCCACCTCGAGATCCCTTTTTGTAGTTTCAATGAAATTGATTTGGGGAATATCGAGCAGGTTGTAAAAAACCTCCGGTGTAGTGGCAAGGTCGAATCCAAAATGATCCCGCACATATTCACGGACTTTGCGACATCGGACCACATCGCGAAATGTTTCGACCGTTTGTTCTAGAGGCTCGCCCGTCTCTGCATAAGCCTCAACTCCTGACCCAAGGAGCTTCCGCAATATTCGTTTAGGATCCCTCACAAAACCTTCCTTTTTTCTAAAAATTAAGAAAAATTAATAGCATATAAATTTAACTAACAATTAATATTAATTAGCTATTGCTTAAAGACTTAGGTCGATAAGATAACTCATATCTCTTATCCAACGGGCGATCATTATTTTAAGATAAAATTGCTGTTAGATACAATCTGGATTGGAAGGCCAGATAAATAGGCCGTAAGTTTGTATTAATAAGCAATTCCTGACCATGATTATTTTACAGAACAAATTCTATCTGAATCAGCAGGTTGATGA
>DUAA01000283.1:405-991 GCA_012961055.1 Nitrospinaceae bacterium | reverse complement strand
TTTAAACTTTTTTAAGAAAGAATTGAAAATTTAGCAGAAATAATGGTTGAGGCCCAGAGCCCGGATTAAGGAAAAGGGATGACCCCACGAATTGGTTTGTTTATAACAAAATTATTCTGTTTATAAATTTTTTAAATCGTGTAAATATACCCAAGTAGAATGCGGTGACTTGATCGTGTTATTTTGTGATTCTGGTTTACAAAATTGCAGTGGGAAGGTGATAAATTTTTATCAGAGTTATAAAAAAACTTGTAGAATCGTTTACCAAGTTATCGGAATAATACTATAAGTTTTTGAAAATAAATGGTGCCGGGGTGGTGGAATTGGTAGACGCAAGGGACTTAAAATCCCTCGGGGGAAACCCCGTGCCGGTTCGATTCCGGCCCTCGGCACCAATAAAATAAAGGATTTATGGCGTTTCAAGTCAAGGCCGTCTTTCTTTGTTTTATGCTTGTGTATAATTTTTGCGTTATTGAGTCAAGCAAACCTCATTAAACCACCTTATACTTTTCTTCCGCCCTTGACAGCCTCTAAGATGCCTTATCAAAAAACTTAGTCCATTTTTTTAGTTGACATATCGTTATGT
>DUAA01000283.1:0-312 GCA_012961055.1 Nitrospinaceae bacterium | reverse complement strand
GAGCAAGCAGCAGAATGCCTCAAGGTACTTGCCCACCCTCACCGTTTGAGGATAGTGCAAATGTTACTCCAAGACAGGTACACAGTAGGAGAGTTGGCTGAGGCTTGCAAAATTCAAAGCCATATGGCTTCAGAGCATCTTAGGTTGATGCAACATTGCGGCTTACTTTCAAGCCAAAGGGATGGAAGGAAAAATTATTATGAAATCGCAGAACCTCACTTAAAAAGCATTATGGACTGTATTGTGAATCGTTTTGGATAGAATTTTTGATCAAACATAGTTACGAGATGTAAAGGAGAGCACAATGACTAA
>DUAA01000282.1 GCA_012961055.1 Nitrospinaceae bacterium | reverse complement strand
ATTTCCTTGACGTAGGATCATTAGGCACAAATGTTTTTGGACCTAAACGAGAACCTTTACTACTGCCGCCCAGTTTTTGACGACTTGCCTGTTGTGAGTAATCGCCCATTTTGCCGGGTGTACTGCGGTTAGGTTTTCCTTTTTGAATTCTAGCGGTACTACGCGAATCTTCGCCAGCACCCTTATCACCTTTTCCAGACTTACCTGTGGGAATTTTTTTGATATTTCCCATAGCTTTCTTTATGCTATCTCCAGATTTCTTCAAATGGGCAGCGCTATCACGTTTCGGTGCAGCTCGTTTGCCGTCCGGAATTTTATCAAATTTCGTCTTGAAGGCGTCTTTGGCGGCCGCACTCTTCGCATTGGCTTTCTTAGACGCGGCATTTTTGCGTTTGGCGGCAGCAGCTGGGTTATTATTTTTTTTCATGGCCCTTGCGTCAGCTGCCTTTTGCTGAGCAGTTGCGTCTTTAGAAATATTCCCGGCCTGTTTTTTCTGGTGGGCTTTCCTTTGGGCTGGAGTTGATTTATCGAAACGATCCTTAACAGCCTTTTTCTCGGCGTCTTGACCTGCTCGGGCAGACTTATGGGCTGCTCGGTCATCTTTCTTTGCCTGGGCCTTAGCCTTCATATCCTTATGCCACTGAGGTTTCGGTTTCTCCTGGCCAATTGCTTTATAAGTATCGTGGGCGTGGAATGCCTGGCTGCCGCGGCCGGTGGCTTTATCCCGCTTTGCTGTTTCATAAGCCCGTTTTTCTTCCGGGTTCATGTCGGCAATCTTTTTTGTTTCTGTTAGTTCGTAATCTATGAAGGATTTCATTTTGTTTTCTTTCCCTTTTTAGTTTTAGTTACAACCTGTTCATCAGTCAGCGGAGTATCATCCTCGATAAAATTCATTTCCATCTGAGCCGTTTCAACTTCTGGTTCTACCGGAGTAGCCTCAACATCAGTGCTATGTTTTCCTACGTTGCCGCGGTATGGTTTACCACCTGCGCCGTATCTGATTACTTCACTCATCTTCGGTTGTCTCCTTGTTATCTTCTTTATTATTTTCTTCACATTCTTTTATGAAAAAATCTACCTGTTGTATTGCTCCTCGTAAAGCAAGGAGATTGGCTTGCAGTTGTGTCTGTTGCGCGTTAACGTTTGTTAATGCCTCTTCTACCTTTGTAATATCTGCCGCTATTTCTTCTTTTCGCTCATTCACTCTTTCTAATGTAATCATAATATCAACTAATTGTTACTCCATGTGAGGAAAGTGTACACCACGATCCGCCGTTAAAAATACCAGTCCAAGTATCTCCTTCCGTAACAAAAGCGATATTCGATCCGCCAAAAAGATTGGTGGGTGTTAAACTCATTGTGCCTGCACCTGAGCTATCAACGCAAATAATCATTTTGATCTGTCCTGGTTTTCCATCTTCTAAGATTATAGATGCGTTTGTAGCACCTGACATTGTTAAATTCGTGATGGACTCATCAGTCGAAACAACACCCGCGCCACTCAAAGTTTGGGGATAACCTACTAATCCGATCCATGTCGGAATATTGTTAAATACGTTTCCGACACCCACCTTCTTATTTACTGGTGTACCTGTGGGGTCATCAATAACATGGAGCAAATCATCTTTAGAGATGCCTGTGCCCAAATCGGTGAGTGCTGTAATTTTCTTATCTGCCATTTTCTTTTTCTCCTATAAACCCTTTCGGGAATTCTAC
>DUAA01000281.1 GCA_012961055.1 Nitrospinaceae bacterium | reverse complement strand
AGCCAGTTAATCATTTTTTTCCTTCCGCAGTTTGCGTATGAACATGATGCAAGCACCCACGAATATGAAAGAACCGGGAAAGAGTAAAATTATCACAACAATCGTTAGGAAAGAATTATTTGCTGACCAATTAACCAATTGATTAACCAACTGATCCACAGCTAGACCTCTTTTCAGTTCGTTTCACCTAACCTAGCGCAAACATAGCGACGACCGTATTGTAGTACAGGATGGGCGGTTATGGAAAGTTTGACAGCAGGAACAGTCCATTTGGTTGCTTAATAGGTAACGTGCAATAAAAAAGGGGTTACGGTATTCACCGTAACTCCTTTTTTATATGGTCGGGACGAGAGGATTTGAACCTCCGACCCCTTGATCCCAACTCACGTTGTATTGAAATATCCTGCAACGCTATGAAACGCTAAATATATCTATATTAAGGCTATTTAAAGCCTCTATCCTGCCATGCTATTTCTTGCCTTTTCATCATATTTCGGCTAATGTGCTACCCATTTTGCTACCCATTGGCTTTGGGTAACAGTTCTGAAGAACCTGTTTGATGATGATTGTTTTGGAGGCAAGCTTGTGAAGTTCACAGATACATCTATAAAGGCTTTAAAAGCCAAGTCAGAGCGTTACGAGAGGTGGGAAGATAATGGGCGTGGGTTTGGTTTGAGGGTAGGTTCCACTGGCAGAAAAACATTTCTTTTTATGTACCGGGTTAACGGCGTTTCCCGGCGTATGAGTATTGGGACTTACCCGGCCGTAACATTGAGTGAGGCTCGGAAAGCCCATGCCGCAGCAAGGCTGGAGCTGGATAGAGGGACTGACCCTGGCAGAAAATTGGTTGAGAAAAAGAAAGGGGAAAGAGATGCCAGCGCAGTAAAAGGACTGATTGATGAATATATTGAGCTCTACGCCAAACCCAAAAAGAGGTCATGGCATGGTGACTTGAGGATGCTGAACAAAGATGTTCTTCCCAGATGGAAAAACTTAAAAGCATCTGACATTACAAAGCGGGATGTCGTTAAGTTGCTGGATCGAATTGTTGCTCGTGGTTCAGGTGTAATGGCGAACAGGGTTCTCAGGCTTTTGAGGACAATGTTTACCTTTGCTGTCAGTCGAGGAATTTTAGATTCCAATCCCTGTGTCAATGTGGCGGACCCGAGCGAGGAGACTCCAAGGGAGAGGATTCTTAACGTGGATGAAATAAAGAAGATATGGTTTGGGATGGGTGAGGCCAAAATGTCAGAAGGGACGAGACAGGCATTAAAATTATTATTGTTGACGGGGCAACGTAACGGAGAAATAGCCGGGGCCGAGTGGAAAGAGTTTGATTTGAGCAGAAAATGGTGGACCATTCCAGGGGCACGAACCAAGAATAAAAAAGATCATCGAGTTTTTTTGACCCAGATGGCTACTGAAATTTTGAAGGAAGCTAAAAAACTTGCTGGCGGGTCAAACTGGGTGTTCCCCTCAACCAAAGACCAGCATATAACAACCCGGTCTATAAGTCGGGCGGTTAGAAACAATTCTGAAACTAGACCCAAAAATCAACCTAAGCATACCCCTCCATACGGGGACTTTTTTAATGTGGGTTATTTCGTCCCTCACGATATAAGGCGAACAGTTGCGACCATTATGGCAGAGTCTGGGGTTGATGAGTTTCATATATCAAAAGTTCTGAATCACACTAGCCAGGGGATAACCGGCAAGGTCTACAAC
>DUAA01000280.1:8536-10105 GCA_012961055.1 Nitrospinaceae bacterium | reverse complement strand
GTTGGCTCAATTCATTTTCCCGCTTAGCTAGTTTACCGAGTTTTTCTTTCTTTTTATCGGTAAGAAGTGCTTGTCTGTTCTTATTTATAGAGCGCTTCAGGGAACCCAGCTTTTTCGAAATTTCTGTATTCAGGCGAGTAACTTCTTTTAGGTCTTCGCTCAGTCTGTCCTCAATCTCTTCTTTCTGGTTGCGAGTGGACCGCATATTTCCTTGCCACCTAAATATTTCGGGGTATGTGTTTTTGAAGATTAGATTGAACTCGTTTAAATCATTTAGTTCGGCTAATTCTTTCAAAGATTCATACTTTCTCATTATCTGCGGAAGGTTTTCTTTGAACTCCTGAAATCCGAGGGTTCGAAGGTTGTTTTTTTCAATGATTATTTGGGATAATTGTTTCCGGGTTTTATTCAGCTCCTTGAAGTTATCAGATAAATCTTCATTCAGACTGGAATCAATAGTTTTTTGACTCAGGGATTTTATTTTTTTCCGAGTTTCAACTTCTTTTTGCATCAACTCACGAGTTTGTATCATGGCTGGATGTTCATTCAGGTATTTTGAATCCCCATCCAGAAGGGTTTGGATGGCTTGCACATCCTTTTTTAATGTATCAAAAAAACTTTTGATCAAAGATTCAAATTGCTGAGCCTGTTTTTTCCGCAGTTCCTGGTTTATCTCTGAGGTTTCCTGAAGGATCTCTTGTTGTTGTTTTTCCATGACCCCAAGTTTTGCCATGGATTTATTGATTTTTTCCATGATCTCGTTATCTACCATGGAGTCCATCGCAGATTGAGCTTGATCCAACTGATTCGCCAGTGCCCTCATTTCTTCAGCGAACTTTTCTAGCTCTTGCATAGCTTTGTCCATTTTGTCCTGATTGATAAGGTCCTTAATTTTTTCCAGCGAAGCCAGAGCCTCTTCCATGTTCATATTTTTATAGGCCTTGGAATTGAGGAACTCATCTTGTGCGCCCTGGTTTTGCTGGGAAAGCTTATTCATCATCTGTTGCAAGGTTTGTTGGATTTTATCTATCTTGGATTTGAGCTGATCGGGAATCATTGGAAGTTTTTTATCGTGGATTTTCTCAAACTCTTCCCGCAAGGCTTCAGTTAAATTTGACAATTGTTTTTCAATATCCATGACCTGATCCATTTTTTGACTATTGGTCATTTTGATTAGAAAAAGAATGCTTTGCTCAAGATGAGTGACCATTCTGTCATTAAGGTTTTCGATAGAACCCGTTCCAAAACTCACAGGTGTGGGTTTTAAAATTGTTTTCTGTATTTTGTTGATAGCAGTAAGTTGGTCTTCGCGGATGGAGGCCAATCCTTTAATAATGCTATTTAAAAGGGTTAGGTAGGGCCGGGGAAAATACTCAGTATCCTTGGCTTGCTCTTTAATACTTTGTGCAAGGCCAATGATATCAATAAGCGCATCGGCATGTGAGGCAAGAAGTTTTTTCCCATACATGGCATCGGAGGTTTTGAGGATGTTGCCTTCAACGAGACCATTGGCCAGTAGGGCAATCATTTTTTCCGATAATTCTTCCTGCAGGCGGATCAGATTTTCGC
>DUAA01000280.1:0-8526 GCA_012961055.1 Nitrospinaceae bacterium | reverse complement strand
TTGTCTGCTGTCAAAAATGGTGAACCGGTAAATTTCAGACTGACCGGTGTTAGGACCTGTGACGGTATCGTTATCTTGAATCTCTAAATAATAGTGGACTTCGTCTCCGGGTTGAAGGTTTTCCAGAGAGAGGTTCCAGTTGAAATTTCCCGTTGAGTCTTTTTCTGATTGTTTAAATCGTTTGACGCGTTTTTTCGAAATGCTCTTGTTGATCTGAATGACCAGTTCAATTTGTCGAATACCAAAATCATCGTGGCCCTCATAAAACATCTGCACTGTTCCTGTTTCATAAAAAACCGGCTTGGGATTGGCCGGAAATAATATTATTTGGGGCGACTTATCCTGTCTGAGTGAAATAGAATACTTTTCCTTCAGGAGTACCTTTTCACCCTCAGGGGCGTTTACTTGGAACTGGTAATAGCCATCTTCACGAAGTACCAAAGAACCTTCCAGATTTATAAAATCTCTCAAGTCCATTAACAGGTGATCGCGGTTATTCACCACCAATTCTGCCCCCGCAATAGGATAATTACTATGGCCTTTAATTTTAACTTCAGTGCCGGGCAAGGCTTCAATGGAGCCATCTGAAGGGAAAACAAATTTTCTGCTTAGCTTTGTGTATGCCGGAAAATGGAAAACTAGCGACAGGTCGCTGATTTTATATTCAGGTGAATTTCCAGTTGGCTTGGTGTCGTTTGAATTTTTAACTGCTACAGCTAGTTCCTGCGAGATTGGAGGAGACGGATTCCAGAAGTCGGGGAGAGCCAAACTAGCTACGAGTACCGCGAATAGGGTTGCGAGAAACAAGTTTCGTGCTGGAATCGTTTTTCGACTGCTGACTACCAAATTCGGATCGAGATTCTGGATAGCAATTTGGGTTCGATCGAGATGCTCTTGGATGAATGTAAGGGAGAAAAGAGGCTTGTTTTCTTGCACCTCCACTAAATGATGTTTTAGTTGTGACGCATTAATCAGGGAGTTGTTTAACTCCGGGTATTTTGTTTCGGCCAAAAGTGCGGCCTGATCGTAATTTATTTTGTAAAACCTGCTGGTAGAATAAATCCGCCAACCTAAAGCTATTACAATGAAACCGGGTAACCCAATGCTCAACAACGGATAAGAGAACTGGAGATATGAATATAAGCCCGATGCCAAAGCGCATCCAAGAAAGACGGCTAATACGGAATAGGTAAGTTGAATATAAAGAGTTTGATTCCATTTAGCCTGAACCCGGTCGAGAAAGCTGTAGATTTTTGAATGAGATTCCATATCAACACCGGAAAAATGAACTTGCTATATATTTTATTACACCCTTGCCTGAATCCCAACGATTAAACCTGTATTGGGTTTTTATGGAATTCTGTTGAAGTATCTGGGTTCTGAATTCATGCTTTCTTTAAGTTAAGGTGACATGTTGTATATGCCAAACATCTTGCCGAAAATTCTGATCATTAAGGCCAAAGAACTTTTGCAATAAACGGATAAAATCATCAAGACCTTGCCAGAAGCCCAGTATGTTTTCGAGAGAATAGGACGCACAGAGGCGGCTACGGCCCCTCTCAGCATGTTGGAAAGAAAACTACAGGACATGCGTAGTCGGGTGTTAAAATGGATTCTATGTTTAATTTACTGAACCAAAATCTTTCATTATTAGTTTTAGTAACTATTTTGGCTTGGGGGCTGCCGCTGAGTGGTTTACAGGCCCAGCCACTGGAAGTCTCTATCCGGAGCGAGGTTGATGATTTTGGAAATGTGAAGCTTGCATTAGATTTGAAGAATTCTGGTTCCAAGCCCGTGTATCATGTACGCCCGATGTTTCATTTTCACCACTCCGTGTCTATGATGTCGAAGATTATGCGCCTAGATCCGGGGCAGAGCATTATTCTGGAAAATGATAAGCATCCGCCTGTGATGCGCGTGGGGAGGTATCCGCTGACGGCTATGGTGGAATACTGGACACTGCCGAAGTCAGGAAAGAAGCGATCGATTCTGGCTACGGATTCCTTTTATTTCAAGGAGCAGGTGGAGTCCAAAGTAGGTGGGCGACTGGAGTCAACAACCGATTTGGAATCTTCCGTTTTGAAGGTGTTTCTGAAAAACCAATCGGATTCGCTTAAGAATATTAGAATGATGCTTCTACTTCCTCCAGGAATAAAAACAGATGATTTTTCGGGGGTGATGGGGTTTACCCTGCAGGCAAGGGAAGAAAAGAGCTTTGAAGTCAGAGTCTTTCGTAAAGATGGTCATAGGCAGGATCGTTTTCCCGTCCGCTTGATGGTAGAATACGCAGAAATGCTGAAACACTACTCTAATGAGATCAACGCTATAGTTCGTTTTTCTCCCAGTTGGTATTCTATTAAATACGTGCCACATTTTACGGTTTTAGCATTGATGGCCCTGATTCTTATGGGTTATTATTATAGAACTTATAATGGACAAAAATAATTGAAAGGGGTTTTTTCATGGTTCAAGGAACTGCTCGACATATATTGGTTAAATCTGAGGATGCCTGTAAGGATTTAAAAAAGAAAATCGAAGAAGGAGCGAATTTTGGTGAAATGGCTAAGCAACATTCCGATTGTCCTTCAGGGAGAGATGGCGGATCTCTTGGCTCCTTTGGTCCCGGTCAGATGGTTCCCGAATTTGACAAGGTTGTTTTTAATGAAGAAGTAGGTGTGGTGCATGGTCCCATTAAGACTTCTTTCGGATATCACTTGATAGAAATCACCAACCGTAGCTAAAGGAGAACGATATGGCAGTCGCTACATTTGGCGCAGGTTGTTTCTGGGGCGTGGAACTGACTTTTCAGAAAACCAAAGGAGTCACATCTACTTCGGTTGGTTATACGGGAGGGTCAATCAAAAATCCAACTTATGAAGATGTTTGTACTGGACAGTCTGGACATGCCGAAGTGGTTCAGGTTGAATTTGATCCTTCTATAGTTTCTTATGACGCACTGCTCGATGTGTTATGGGGTTGTCATGATCCTACAACGTTAAATCGGCAGGGACCAGATAAGGGAACCCAATATCGTTCGGCAATTTATTTTCATTCTTCTGATCAGGAAGCCTCTGCCAAGGTATCAAAGGACAGGGCTGATAAATCGGGGCGTTTTAATTCTGCCATTGTTACCGAAATTACCCCAGCCCCGGAATATTATATGGCCGAAGATTATCACCAAAAATATTTAGAGAAACGCGGGATGGGGAGCTGTCACTAGCCGGTTGCTGAAAAAGCTCTTTTAATTGATAAAGAATTGTCCCCCTTCTTTCAGGTTGCCACTTTTAAAAACCAGATTTTTCCTGCTTGGCTTTTTGGTAACCTGTTTTTTGTAAATTTCGATTGCTTGATTGCGGAAGCAATGACCTTCGTTTAATCAGAAGTCTTCCCCGCTTGAAGCTATTTCTACGAAGAGGTACGGGGTAACCAGTCTTTTTTTATTTGGTCTTAGAATATTTTAATAGGCTGTAGGCAAGAGTGAACCAGCCGACCATGAAACAGAGTCCACCCAGAGGAGTGATAGGACCAAAAAAACGGGGTCCATCGAAAGCGAGGGCATAAAGACTTCCCGAGAATAAAAGGATACCTGTGCTCATCCAGCGAGCAGACCGTTTTAACTTGGTTCGGATCTCTTTATTGAGAACCAACATCAGGATGCCAATGGCGATCAGGCCCATGGCATGATAGCCGAGGTAGTCTGTAGCCGTATGAAATGTGGCGAGCTTTTTTTCAGTCAACACGGTCTTTAAAGAGTGTGCGCCGAATGCTCCGAGCAGGACACTTGAGCCTGCAAGTCCTGCGCCCAAGGATATCCATCCTAAACAGCTACGTGTAGAAGGAGCATTTTTTTCATTAGCAATGACTGAATTATTAGCGTCTTTCATTTGTTATTCCTTTAGCCATCTTACTTTTATGAAGCCGAGAAAAAAGTTTGTTTCCCAGATAAGGCGACTGCATGTTGGCGCCACGCCTGGTGGCCTAGCCCACTAGGTTGTATCTTCGTGCGCGATATTTTACGCCGAATTCTTCATTGATGATGTTTTCGCATTGAGTTTCATCAACGTTTTTCTGGTGCGTGACTATTGTTGCTTGCACTTCGGGAATATACTTTTTAGCTTCGGCAATAAACTCTTTGATCTTGTCATAAATTCCGTTGCGAAACATGGGCAAAGGTTGGCAGATTTCGTCATAAGCTTCGGAAGTATCCGTATTCAGACTCACCGAGATTTCATCTACTAGTCCTGACAACTCTGGCAGGATATTGCGTTTGTTGATGACGTTGCCATGCCCGTTGGTGTTGAGCCGCACGCGCCCTCCAGCATTTTTTATTTTTTGTGCTACCTCTTTGATGACATTTAGTCGTAATGTAGGTTCACCAAAGCCGCAGAAAACAATTTCTTCATAATTTCTAATGTCATCAATAGATTCCCAAACTTCTTGTGCTGTGGGTTCCCGTTTTAATGCTAGGTCATAGCCTTGGACAACCGGTTTTGTCAAACGGGTACAGAAGACACAATCTGCTGTACATCGTTGAGTCAGATTGAGATAAAGCGAGTTGCGTATTTTATAAGAAACGGTTCCTGTTTTAGCATTGTCACCGATGCCAAACAATTGGAAAAAGTTGAGCGACATGGTGCGTTGCACGTCCTCAATGGTCAGCCCACGAATTTCTGCGAGTTTTTCGGCGGTGTGGTTCACATAGGCCGGTTCGTTGCGTTTTCCTCGATGAGGAACGGGAGTCAGATAAGGGCAGTCGGTTTCGGCGAACAGTCTATCCGCAGGAATAGTTTTAGCCACCTCTCGCAATTCCTCAGTTTTTTTAAAAGTTACCGATCCGGAAAACGAAATATAAAACCCCAACTCCAAAGCTTTGTCGGCTAACTCCTGATCTCCAGAAAAGCAGTGGAATATTCCTGAATGTGCATTCGGGTCTTTGGGATAAAACTCGGACAAGATAGCTAGGGTATCTTCTTTGGCATCTCGACTATGAATAATGATGGGCTTATCCATCTCCCGCGCTAACTTAATTTGTTGGCGAAAATGAGTTCGTTGGACATCATGTGGGGAATAGTTTTTGAAGAAGTCGAGTCCGATTTCTCCGAGAGCGATGACTTTCGGATGGCGTAACAGTTGTTTCAAGTGGGAATAGGTGTTGTCGTCAATAGATTTGACATCATGAGGGTGGATGCCAGCGGTGGCGTATATGAAGTCATATTGTTCCGCCAACTCCATGGAGCGGTAACTGCTTTTGATATCGCATCCGATATTGACCATGTATTGCACTCCATTTTCACGGGCCCGTTCGATGACGGTTTCGCGGTCTTCATCAAATGCGTCTGCATCGACATGTACATGAGTATCAATTATCATCGTACCTGGATTCCTTGTCCCGGTTCCTGATCAAATCCTGCAAGCAGGATTGTGCCATTGTTGCTGGCAGCCAGGACCATGCCTTGCGATTCAATGCCCATCAACTTAGCGGGTTTGAGGTTAGCAACGATGATCACTGTTCGACCAATGAGATCTTCTGGCTCATAGCTTTCAGCGATGCCAGCTAATATCTGTCTGACCTCGGTTCCGATATCCACTTTAAGTTGGATGAGTTTTTTAGATTTCTTGACTTTTTCTGCTTCGAGAACTTTACCTGTTCTCAGTTCCACTTTCATGAATTCATCAATGGTGATTTGATCTCCATCGTCTTTTTTCTTGTCCTTAGACTCTATAAGTTCATCAAGGATTTTTGCAACTTGCTTGTCTTCAATTCTTGGGAACAACTGATCGGCTTTTTGCGTCTGGCTTCCAGATTTTATCCCACCCCATTGATCTATGGACTTCATACCTTGTTCCGCGATGGAGAAATCAACCCCCAATTGTTTCATAAGAGATTCTGTGCTTTGTGGCATGAACGGATTCAACAATACTCCTAATACGCGTAGCGACTCAGCAGAGTTATACATCACCGTTTTCAATCGTTCTCTACCTTCATCTGTTTTTGCGAGATTCCATGGGCCGGTTTTGACGATGTATTGGTTGGTGGTATCCACCAGTTCCCAGATCTTTTGCAGGATTTTGTTATAAGCCAGTTCGTTATAAAGTTTGCGCACATCAGCAATTACTTCTGCTGCCTTTTTGGTTAATGGATTATCTTCCGGGCCTTCTGTCGCTGGAGTCGGAATAACTCCACTAAAATATTTCTCTATCATATTAACGGTTCGGTTCAGCAGGTTGCCAAGGTTATTTGCCAGGTCACTGTTGATCCTGCCTATAAGGGCCTTGTGTGAGAAATCACCATCCAGTCCGAAAGGCACTTCTCGTAGTAAGAAGTAGCGAATGGCATCAACTCCGAATATGTCGATCAACTGGTTCGGCTCCACAACATTTTGTAAAGACTTAGACATTTTTTGTCCATTCACCGTCCACCAGCCATGCGCAAAAATATTTTTTGGCGGTTCCAGTCCAATGGCTTTCAGCATCGTGCACCAATAGACTGCGTGGGTGGTGAGAATGTCTTTGCCTACCATATTATGATCGGCAGGCCAGAATCCGGAAGCTTTTATATCGTCGAGAGAACCGTGGATAGAAATATAATTGATCAACGCATCGAACCAGACATAGGTCACGTATTCTTCATCGAAGGGTAGAGGGATTCCCCAGGGCAGCCGGGACTTTGGCCGAGAGATGCATAAATCTTCCAGCGGTTTATCCAGAAAACCGAGTACTTCATTTTTTCGTGAAGTAGGCAGAATAAAATGCGGATCGTTTTTTATCCGATCTATCAGCCATTTCTGATATTTGCTCATGCGAAAAAAATAATTATGTTCTTTGATCTTGTCCACTTTGCGTTTGCATTCCGGACAGTTTCCTCCGGTCAGATCTTTTTCCGTCCAGAACCTTTCGCATGGGGTGCAATACCAGCCTTCATAGCTGTCTTTATAAATTTCATCTCTGGAGTGGAGATCCTGCAAAATATTGCAGACTAAATTCTTATGCCGGTCCTCAGTGGTGCGGATGAAATCGCTGTTGGAGATATTGAGCCGTATCCAGAGTTCCTTGAATCTCTGATGCAGTTTGTCGACATGTTCCTGCGGATTCACACCCAGATCATTGGCGGCCTGCTGAACTTTTTGCCCGTGCTCATCGGTGCCGGTCAGAAAAAAAACTTCCACTCCTTCAAGACGTTTATAACGGGCCACAACATCTGCCGCAATGGTGGTATAGGCATGACCAATATGAGGTACATCGTTCACATAATAAATAGGGGTGGTGATATAAAACTTATTTTGTTGCATGTAATGGTTTTTCAGGTTCAGGGTTGTTGAGGATTTTTGAGTTTTTGCAGTTCGTCGATATGATAGGTGATTCTACTTTCATCCTTTAAAAGAACCACTATACTTTGTTCCAGAATTTTATTTTTAACAATCCGGCCGGGACCATCAGGCGTTTGGACCTGGCTATTAACTTTGGGAAGGTTTTTGGCGAGAGTTTTGTAGTTTTCGTGTTCATATTGTAAGCAACACATGAGCCTTCCGCAGACACCAGAAATTTTACTTGGATTGAGGGGGAGCCCTTGGTTTTTGGCCATTTTGATGGTCACAGGTGAGAATTCGGGGAGCCAAGTGGAACAGCAAAGTGTTTCTCCGCATAACCCATAACCACCTATGGCCTTGGCTTCGTCACGCACTCCGACCTGTTTCATTTCAATGCGGTGGCGCAGTCTGGAAGCGAGGTCCCGAATCAATTGACGAAAGTCTATTCGACCTTCGGACGTGAAGAAAAATATCGTTTTATTCATATTAGGCTGATGTACAACTCGACTGAGGTTCATGGGCAGTTTCAGTGCTTTAATTTTATCAAGGCACAAAGTTTTTGCCTTTTCTTCTTCTTGAGCCTGCCTATTTTCTGCCTGAACATCGTTGTCGTTGGCGATGCGTAATATCCGGTTATATTTCCTGTTTTCACGAAAAACAGGAATTTTGTTGGAGGCGATCACACCCAACTTTAATCCTTGCTGGGTGTTGACCATTACTGTTGTACCTACTTTTAGCTTTAAGTCTCCGGGGTTATATAGAGTTGACTTGATCTGGGTCAGGACTCGAACACCGATAACAAACCGGGTTGGTTGCTTGGCGGGGGGGTCTTTAGGAATTTCAACAACATTAGTATTCATTAACTTTACGAGACCTCACAACATTCTATAAACATATTTTCTAGGAACAATTGAGCGTTGGCGTTGCCAGATAAGGCGATCTGGGTATTACGGACGGTGGTGAATCGATCTAGCCAAGTTTTCAGGCTTTGGGTTTCTGCAACAGGAATCATTATAGCCGACAAACTCCTGTTTTGGATATCTGATTGATCACAACCAGATCGATAAAGAGCCAGGTCGCGAATTAAACCTAAAAGTTCGTTTAATACCGATTGAAGCTGGTCTGTCTGTCTTGCCCATGCCTTAGCAAATCCGAACACTATGTCCATACGATCAAAAGAAACTTTTTCCAGGACTTCCAGCAGTTGTTCTCTTATTTC
>DUAA01000279.1 GCA_012961055.1 Nitrospinaceae bacterium | reverse complement strand
AGCACAGATGAGCGGACTCATTCCGGTCCACACATTCGGGACAGTGTTGATGTAAAACGTGTCATGATCTTGGTGGTAATTGCCTTGATTCCCTGTTATATTTTTGGCGCCATGAATGTGGGCTATCAAATGGCCGTGGCACTGGGACAAACTTCTACACTGCAGGAAAACCTAATGAATGGCGCCTTGAAAATACTGCCAATCATTGCCGTGGCTTTTGCATCTGGGGCATTCTGGGAACTCCTGTTTGCCGTCGTTCGGCGTCATCCTGTTTCCGAAGGGTTTTTAGTTACCTGTGCCTTGATCCCACTAGTTATGCCACCCACCATTCCGCTCTGGCAGGTTGCCGTAGCCACCACTTTTGGTATTGTCATTGGGAAAGAGATTTTTGGCGGAGTGGGTATGAATATATTTAATCCAGCACTGGTAGCCCGTGCATTTTTATTTTTTACATATCCAGGACGAATTTCCGGCGATAAAGTATGGGTATCGGGACCGGATGGATATTCCGGCGCCACAGCATTAGCCGTTCCAGCAGCAGAATTGAGCCAAGATGCGGTTACCCTTCTTGATTCTGTGACCCAATTTGATTTCTCCTGGATTAATTTGTTCATGGGTTGGATACCGGGCTCCATTGGTGAAACCAGTACCTTATGGATTATGGTTGGGGCAGTGTTTCTTGCCCTTACAGGTATTGCTTCTTGGAGAGTAATGGCAGGTGCAATCTTGGGACTTACAGGCATGGCCGCTCTCACAAATTTCATGGCTGAAATAACGGGTTCTACCAATACCATGCTCACACTTCCTGCCCATTATCATTTAGTCATGGGTGGGTTTGCCTTTGGCATAGCATTTATGGCCACGGAACCTGTCACCGGGGCTCATACGGATAAAGGGCGTTGGATTTACGGTATTTTTATTGGCGGGTTAACCGTAATTATTCGATCCATCAATCCTGCTTATCCGGAAGGCGCCATGCTGGCAATATTGCTCATGAATGCTTTCGCATCACTTATTGATTATTTTGTGATTCAAGGCAACATAAAACGACGGATGGTTCGCTATGCGCAGTAACCTCTACACACTGGGATTCACTTCCATCGTGACCATCATTTTAGGTTTTTTTCTTGCTTTAGCGGCAGACGGGTTAAGAGATCTACAGGACACCAATGTTGAAAATGATATGAAGAAAAATATTCTGGTATCCCTTGGATTCAAACCGGGAAATGAAACAGCTTGGACTTCAGATGAAATTCAAAAATTATTCCAGGAGAATATTGAAGCGGTCGTTTTAGATGCTTCTGGTCATAGGACAGAAAAAGATCCTAAGGAGATTGATACTGAAAAGGATGTTGAATTTTTGCCTATTTATTTGAAAAAAATCGGCGACAATGTGGAGGGATATGCAATACCTATTGCCGGTAAAGGATTATGGTCGACACTCTTTGGGTATTTCGCTATTGAGCCGGATGGACGAACCGTAAAGGGAATTACATTTTATAAGCACGGTGAAACACCGGGATTGGGTGCTGAAGTGGACAAGCCCTGGTTTCAGCAAAATTTTATTGGAAAAAGATTCGTGGATGAAAATGATCAATTGGTTGGTATTCATGTTATTAAAGGGAAGGTTGAATCTGATGATCAGGAAGCCTATCATAAAGTAGATGGTATATCCGGTGCGACAATGACTGGAAAAGGATTGGAGTTATTCCTGAAAGATGATCTTAGAAAATATGAATC
>DUAA01000278.1 GCA_012961055.1 Nitrospinaceae bacterium | reverse complement strand
GTCTCTTGCAAAATGCACGGCCGCGACAATTTTCTCTGCCCGTGCGTTAGATTTTTCCACCGCTGTCTGTCGCGCTTTTGATGTGGGGATGAGGGTCAATTTTTCGACCCGACTCGGGGGATTATCCTTTTCATCACGGGTTTTATATTCGTCAAAATGATACAGGGCGAGTCCTGCCCCTTCGGCTACTGCACATGAGAGTTTGCTATAGAGGCCTATTTTACCTTTTGCGATGGCATCAAAACAGCTGTCGTTTAAATAAAATGAAACCGACTTGAAGTTAGACCCTTCTGCTAATTTAGCCGCAGTTGCCGAAGCTCGGCATAGTATTTCAGGGGTGATTTCTTTGGTTTTTCCTACTCCGACCAATAGCAGGTTGGTAGCTTTTAGGCTGCTGTTTAATAAGAGAGTTTGGTTGGGTTTTCCTTCAAAACGTTTATTTTTAAATGCCTGACTGATAGCACCGTTGAGGGCGGTGTCCAATGTTTTAAGGGGCCCGCTCGGGGTTTTTTCTTCTGAGCAGGGGATGATGAGGCATTCGGTTTTATGTTCAAGAGGATTTTCAAACTTCTGGTTTATTTTTATCATGGGATCTTCTTCGAAAAGGCCAACTTTTGTAAGTGGAGGCCGTTAATGATTATTCGACTTGCGTCAATATGATTAGAGTTTATATTTATGATCTATCGCAATCAACCTCAATTTTATGAATGGGGGAGGTCGTATGAAAAAAATAATGAACGCTTGGTTATTGGCTATATGTCTGGTGATGGCTGTTGGCACCGCTCAGGCAGAAATCATTTATGAGTATTTGACCCCATCGGCTGCGAGCAGTCCGGCAGGATTGGATTTTGATTCCAAAGGCAATCTCTGGTTTGCTGAGATCAATGGCAACAAGATTGGCAAGCTTGTGCCGGTAGAAGTGAAGCCGGGGACCTCTGATGGAATCGTGGAATATGAGTTGCCGCATCCCAATAGCAAGCCGCAATATCTCATAGTTTCCCGTGATGATACGGTCTGGTTCAGTGAAATGGCTGGCAATCGTATCGGACGGTTAGACCCAGTCACAGGTAAAATTCAGGAATACGATATCCCCACTTCTGATAGTGAACCGCATCAATTATTTGAGTCGGAAGATGGGATGATTTGGTTCACGGAGTTCGAAGCTAATAAAATTGGCCGCTTGGATCCGAAAACGGGGGCGATAAAGGAATTCCCTGTCCATGAAGGTCATCCACACGATTTAGTGGTGGATGATGAGTACGTTTGGTTTACGCAGGGAGGCAAATTCTGGGCTCGGATTTTTGCCAATAACATTGGGTATTTGGAATTGGAAACGGGCAAAGTTGGGAGTATTGTCATTCCTCCAAAAAAGTCAGTGCCTCACGGGATGTTCCTGACATCGGATGGCACCATCTGGTTCACGCAGTTTTTCGCCAACAAAATATCTCGACTGGATTTTTCGGAAGATTTTCCACCCACCGTGGTCGATTATCAGGTGCCGGGAAAACGCACCGGCGCACATGATCTGGTCGTGGATTACAATAAACGGTGGGTGTGGTTTGTGGCCAATCATATAGACAGCATTGGCAAACTCGATTTAAATAAGGCTGAGCCGGGAACCTCAAAAGGGGTCAAATTGTTTCCGGTTCCGACCAAAGGGGCGCACCCCAGTAACCTTGTGTTGGATAAGCAGGGAAATGTCTGGTTCACAGAAATGGGGATGTATTTCCGTGGCAGGTATCAT
>DUAA01000277.1 GCA_012961055.1 Nitrospinaceae bacterium | reverse complement strand
TAGCCTGTACCTGCGTTTGGAACAGGTGCGCGAAGAGGAAAGGACCCGTACAGCTCGGGAAGTTCATGATCATCTCAGCCAATTGCTGACCACGATTAAACTGGAACTTTCTTTGCTACAAAAGAAACTCCCTCCTTCTAATCTATCTGTCCAAAAATCCATAGGTCAGCTTCTCGATATGAGCGATGGAGCTATTCAAGCAGTCAAAAAAATTGCGATGGATCTCAGACCACCGATTCTGGATGACCTGGGTATTGGCGAGGCGATAAATTGGCAGGCTAAAGAGTTTATGACTCGGACCAATATCAAATGTGAATTCGTGAATGACCCAAATTATTTAGAAATTGATTTGGAACGTTCTACGACTTTGTTCCGAATTTTTCAGGAGACCCTCACCAACATTGCTCGCCATGCTGGGGCGACCGAAGTTTATGTTGTGCTTAGCCACTCAAATGAATACATTACCCTTCAGGTTAAGGACAATGGTTGTGGAATTTCATCTGATCAGGTATCAAACTTGCGGTCTTTAGGTATACTGGGCATGAGAGAACGAGCAATGGCATGGGGTGGCGATGTGCAAATTTCGGGTGTTCCGGATGATGGAACATCAATAACTATAAATATTAAAAGGGATAATCATGGCAGCAAAAAAGGTGGCAGGAAAAATTAAAATAATTATTGCGGATGATCACCCCTTGTACCGAAGAGGATTAAAAAACGCATTTGCGGAGACTCCTGATATTAAGGTTGTGGATGAGGCGGAATCCGGGGAAGAGCTGCTGAAAAAAATTCAAGGAAAGGACTTGAGTCTAGTTATTCTGGATATCACCTTGCCGGGCAAGGGTGGCTTAGAAACTCTCAAACAATTGAGGGTCGATCGTCCCAATCTTCCAGTTCTCATGTTGACCGTGTTGCCGGAAGAACATTACGCGGTCCGTTTTTTCAAAGCCGGTGCTTCCGGGTTCATAACAAAAGAAAGTAGTACCGATCAGATATATGCTGCTGTTAGGAAGGTTTCTAGTGGAGGGAAATACGCCAGCCCTGAAATAACTGAAAAGTTAGCATTTGACTTCGGCAAGTCCGATCGTCCTGCACATGAAAGGCTTTCTGACCGTGAACATCAGGTTTTTATAATGCTGGCTGAAGGCCAATCCCCTACTGAGATTGGTAATGCCCTGTCTCTAAGCGTAAAAACCATCAGCACACACCGTTCACGTATCCTGGATAAGATGCAAATGAAGAAAAATGCGGAATTGATTCATTACGCAATTTCCCATCGACTCCTACAGTAATACTCTTCCCTATCTAACCGACTTCCCCAGCTTTAGGGTCTTTGCCTAGAATGGTATAGGATTAATCCTACAGTATGAAGGAGTAGCTCTTTGCGTAGAAAAGGTTTTTAGCCTATATATCCAAGTCGGACTTTCAATTAAACTTTTCCCAGATACTTGAGTGATAGTTAGGTTGATATTTCTTACAGCAGGATTGGGTGTTTTTAATAATCATATGGGTTGGAATTCTTAATAAGCAAAACTTTTAAGGAGAAATTTATGAAAAAGATTTTTGTTTTAACAGTGGCTTTTATTGCAGGTTTTGCAATGATTGCGAGTGCAGGCACAATTACTACTGGTCAAACCGCAAAATGTAATGATGCAAAAAGCATTACACTGGAAAATTCAGGTCCGGCTAATACTTTCAGCGGCAAGTACAATTATAGCAACAATGACCGGGGCGGAGCGAATGTTGTTGTTTGGAAATCTTCAAACTTCACTACGGTTCCTTTGACCTTAGGACCGAATGACAACAACGACAGTGTAAATGGTACCGATGGCGGAAGAACCGGTCTCCCTGTGAGAGGTGGCATGGGT
This sequence comes from Nitrospinaceae bacterium, assembly GCA_012961055.1. GTDB lineage: Bacteria > Nitrospinota > Nitrospinia > Nitrospinales > VA-1 > LS-NOB. Next base: position 8,322 of record DUAA01000277.1, on the reverse strand, counting down.
AGACATAAAGTAACCTTGGTTGGGCAAAACAACTTCAGCCGTGGGGACTCTATTGGAGACATCAGCGGATTAGTTAAGATTACAAATAACGGCCTGAATGCTGTTACGGTTACATGTAACTAGGATTTAATTTATTAAGGGTTTAATAGCGAGTTAGGCCCTTGCTTAGAGAACAGCCGACCACTCCCTGGTCGGCTGTTTTTTTTTGCTCAACGCTTGTCAGATAAATTCGGATTTTCATTTAGCTTCTCCTCTCTATGTATTCCTTCGTGCTTAGTAACGTTTTGTAGGTTACCGCGCTCAAAAATAACTTGTATCGTTCGCTAACTAACAATAGTCCGAAAGTTTTTTTATTCATATTGCTGTTAGTTCTCTTATATATTCTGAGAATTTTCTTGGCTAAATATAGGTCGTGAACCAATGAAAAAATGGTTTCCGGCTGATATTAAAAATATTTTTGTTTCATTAAACTCTCAACAGAATTTGAAGGATATCTATTAGCGCTACTGAGTGAGTGATTTTTATAAATAAATCCTTAAAGGAGAGAGATTATGAAAAAGGTATTCGCTTTAACAGTTATGTTTGTTGCGAGTCTTGCATTTTCAGCAAATGCAGCAATGATTACCAATGGTCAAACGGCAAAATGTAATGACGCCAAAAGCATAACGTTGGAAGCTGCAAAAGTAGCTTCTTCTACTACAGACAAATATGGTTATTCCGACAATGATCGGGGTGGCGCGAATGTTGTTGTATGGAAGTCTTCAAACTTCACCACGGTTCCTTTGTCATTAGGGCCGAATGACAGCAACGATAGCCTAAACGGTACAGATGGCGGAAGAACCGGCCTTCCTCAGAGGGGTGGTATGGGTAAACAGAAGGTAACCTTATTTGGGCAAAACAACTTTAGCCGTGGGGACTCCATTGGTGATATCAGTGGTCTGGTAAAAATTACCAATACCGGTTCTATTGCGGTTAATGTTAGCTGTAACTAAGTTTTATTTTTGAGAGCTTAATCAACGTGTTAAGCTCTTACTCAGATTCAGTCGGCCTTTTTCTAGGCCGGCTGTTTTTTTTTGCATGAAAAGCGATTTGAATCTATCAGTAGACTCAGTCTTTCTTCTTATTTTCAACAAAAGTTGAGTTCTTTCCCGGCGCAATTCTGGTCGCATTCAAAAAAGCTTTATTTCTAGGTTCCTGAACCATAATCTAGCAGAATGGAATATTAAAACCCCTGAGAAGGGTAGTTGCTCCGTTCTCCTGTACCAGTATTAGGTTGAACCCGGTAGGTCCTGATTTTTTAGTTCAACCACACCCCTAGCTCTAGGAGTTATAGTCTCCATTCCCTAAAATGATACATCGTTGCATTTACCTTCATGCTCCACAAAAGAGCGGCAGGAATATTTGTGTGTGATTACGCTTAATTTTTCCCGTTCAATTTGTTAACCTTAGCCGTTTCATCAATTCAGATTTAATAAAAATTATTTTAGAGAAGAAAATGAGTGATTCAATTAAAGTCCGTTTTGCCCCCAGTCCCACTGGGTTTTTACATATTGGTGGTGTCAGAACTGCCCTGTTCAACTGGTTGTTCGCCCGGCATCATGGTGGAAAATTTGTGTTACGTATCGAAGATACAGATCATGAACGTTCTACGGAGGAATCCATTGCTGAAATTCTAGAGTCTATGCGGTGGTTAGGATTGGATTGGGACGAGGGCCCGTACCGGCAAACCGAGCGCCAGGAACTTTATTCGCAAAAGGTCGATCAACTTTTTAAGGAAGGGAAAGCCTACCGTTGCACCTGTACGCTGGAAGAATTAGACCGTAAACGCAATGAAGCCCAGAAAAAAGGCCTGAAACCCAAGTATGACGGAACTTGCCGGGACCGAATTGATCAGCCTGAAGGGGTTCCATATGTGATACGGTTCAAAGCCCCTCTTGATGGTTCAGTAGTGGTAGAAGATCTTTTGCGCGGCAAGGTGATTTTTGACGTTAGAGAGTTGGACGACTTAATTTTACAGCGGACCGATGGTTCTCCCACTTATAATTTTGTGGTAGTGGTCGATGATGCAGATATGGGTATCTCGCATGTGATACGTGGGGACGATCATCTTTCGAACACACCGCGGCAATGTTTGCTGTATGACGCATTAAATTTTTCCCGGCCCAAGTTTGTTCATATCCCCATGATATTGGGTCAGGACAAGGCCCGTCTGAGTAAACGACACGGGGCTACTTCGGCGCTGGCTTATAGAGAAATGGGCTTTTTGCCTTCTGCCATGATCAACTATCTGGCCAGGTTGGGGTGGTCGCATGGCGATCAGGAGATCCTTTCGCAGGAAGAAATGATTCAGTACTTTTCCTTTGATTCGGTAAATACATCCGCAGCGGTTTTTGATCCGAATAAATTGTCCTGGTTGAATGAACACTATATAAAGACCACTTCACCGGAAGAACTGGCGCAGCATTTGAAACCTTTTTTAATCAACTCTGGATTGGTTGAGGAAGGCCATGATCTTACAAATATTGCTAAAGTCATTCCTTCCCTGAATCAGAGAGCAAAAACCCTGCAGGAGATGGCGGAAAAGTCGGCGTTCTTTTTTAAAGAGGAGGTGACGTTTGATGAGAAAGCGAAAGCCAAATTTCTAAATATTGAAGCCAAGCCCTTGTTGAAAAAAGTCATTGCGGGGCTTTCCAAACTGGAGAATTTTTCTTCAGAAGAGATTGAAACATTATTTAAGAAAATCGTGGAGGAAGAGGGTACAAAACTTGGAAAACTAGCACAACCCGTACGGGTAGCTCTCACCGGCACCACGGTCAGTCCTGGAATTTACGATGTCATACTTCTGCTGGGTAAAGATCAAACCTTGGGGCGTTTGCAAAATGCTCTCCAAGTTGCATCCGACTCCTGATTTATAATGAGCTAGGCTTTTTTGAGCTAGAGAGTTTTTTTTATCAGGTTAATGCTGTTGTGAGTTACCGGTTATCATTTCTCCGATGTCTTTTACTTTCACTTGGCCTTGTAGTCCTTTGGCTTTTACTGCATCTTCAAGCATGAGCACACAAAAGGGGCAGGACACGGCGATGGTGTCGGGATTAGTGACCATTAACTCATCCAGCCTGTAATGGCTCATGCGCGTACCAGTATTTTCTTCGAGCAGGAACCGGGTGCCACCGGCTCCACAACAGGTTCCCTTTTCCTTGCTTTGCTCTATTTCATGAACTTCCTTAACATTTTGGGCAAGCACTTTGCGGGGAGCTTCGTATATGCCATTATGCCGACCTAAGTAACAGGAATCATGTACCACAACCTTGCTATCTATTTTTTCTCCTAATGATATTTTTCCATCTGCGATCAAGTTTTCCAAAAATTCTGAATGATGGATCACTTCGAGGTGGGCTCCAAATTCAGGGTACTCATTTTTTAGTGAGTTGAGGCAATGCGGGCAGTGGGTGATTATCTTTTGCACACCATTTTGTTGAAAGGTTGCTGCGTTTTTCTTGGCGAGAATGTCGAACAGGTATTCGTTGCCCGCTCTTCGAGCTGGATCGCCAGTGCATCCCTCATCATTCCCAAGAATGGAAAAGCTGACTCCTGCATTTTTCAAGGTCTCAACCACAGCGGTAGAAATCTTTTTCCCCCGTGCATCGAAAGACCCGTTGCACCCGACAAAGTATAAATATTCTGTGGGTTTGGACTTATCCCAGATGGGAACACCTAACTCTTTAGCCCAGTCGGACCGTGTGTTTATTGGGAATCCCCACGGGTTAGACTGGGTTTCCAATGATTTGAATGCAGGTTCAAGCTCTTTCGGATAGCGGTCTTCGCTCAGTATTAGTCCGCGCCGGAGGTCGATAACTTTGTCAACGTATTGGATCATCACTGGGCAGGCGACTTCGCAAGCTCCGCAGGTGGTGCAGGCCCATAGAACTTCGTCTTTAATCACCTTGCCGAGCAGGGTGATATCGGGATCTGAAGGACCGTTAAGGTGGTCGCGCAGGTCAACAGTCAGTTGTTGCGGTGAAAGAGGTTTTCCGGTCGACAATGCCGGACAGACTTGATCGCACCGACCGCATTGGGTGCAGGTATGTAGGTCCAGTAGTTGTTTCCAAGTGAAATTTTCTACTTTTGTGACGCCAAAGTTATCTTCGTTTTCAAAATCGATTCGATTTAGATCATTCCCGTGGTTTAAATTAGAAAAGAAAACATTCGGTATGGATGTCAGGATATGAAAGTGCTTGCTGCGTGGAAGGAGTGTTAAGAAAAAAAGGATGGCAGTTACATGCGCCCAATAGGACAAGCTATGGAGGTGCCCGATCAAATTTTTTGCCAATAAGCTGACTAGAGGGACAAAAAGTGCTGCAAGAGGTCCGGAACTTTCAATGTCAGGATTGAGAACTAGAAAAGCGGCATCGAATAAAATATCGCTAACCATGATGGCCAGGATCAAGAGCAGAATCAACAGACCCTCTGCGGAGAGGGTGAGCCTGGCAGGTTGAATCACCAGTCGGCGATAAAGAGCATATAGAACTGCTAACGTGACCATTAAGATCGCTCCATCCTTAATCCATAAGTAGGGAAGGATAAAGGGAACTGTTGCAGCGAAATGAGAAGAGGTATTGGGAAACAATCCGATTACAAAAAACTCGCCAGCACGGATGAGGAGGATCAAGAACCCCCAGAATATCATTGCATGCATCCAACCAGATTTTGGATCCTGAAGCAGCCTCACTTGTCCAAAGGCGATACGTAAAGTGGTGAAAACCCGTTTTACGGGTTGATCTATACGATTTTTTTTCTCAGCTTTTAGTAAATGGTTGAGCTTGGGCCAAGCGCACAAAACAAAAGATATCAATGCTATAATTATTAGAAGCATCAAAACTTTGGGTTGTAGATGGGGGGGAGTCCATTCGAAGGCACGGTTGATATGTTGATTCATAATTGGTGTAGCCTCTTTGCAGCCAAGTCGATTAGGCCAGGTCCGATGGGGACATGTTCCACACTTTTTGAGATCATTTTAGCATCGCCCCATTAGTTGTTTCGGGGTGTGGGTGTAAGTGGTATAATATCAAAAGCATATGAGTTTAGAGAAAGAATACCATGTCTGACGGACGATTATTCTATTTGCTCGCCCAAGAAAACTTTTGCCAGTTGTCCCCTCAGCTATAGGCCGGTTGGGGGAATCATTAAATAATTGTTTTTATTCGCGAATTACTATTTTATTCGTAGCTAGGCTACTATATAATTCTAATAATTAAAGTTCCAGCTTTCTCCAATAGGATTTTAGAGGTTTTTTTATTTTGCTGACACTTATGACGATTCAAATCCGGTTATTGTTGATTTTAGGAATTTTTGGGATCATGTTTCCTGTCTCCGTAATGTCGGTTCCTATTGAGGATATGTTTGACAGGAATCAGGCAGGAAACCGGTCTGGAGTATTTCCTAAATGGGAAGGGACTTCTCCGTTAGAGCCAGATCTTTTTCCTCATTTGACAAATAGGATCAATGAGCCGCATCCTGTGCCAGCCCATGTCGAGCGAGAATTTTATAATCAATTGTTAAAAATTGCACCGGTAGATCAGGTGCAAAGTAAGGTGTTTAATTTGGACCGGTTTAACCATCTTCAACGAATTGGCGTATTAAGCTTTGAAAACAAAACCTTTGCGCCTTTTGTAGACAAGTCTGCTGGAGAGATTGTATCGAGGCAAGCTTATCAGGAACTGAGAGTTAACAAGAATTATTCTAATGTTGTTCCTCCACAGTTGATGGGTGATGTGCGGTTTAAAATGGTGAAATCATCAGGCTTAGTCCGAGAGAAAAACCTAGGTAGCCCTGAAGAAGTAGCCACTCTGTTGGTGCCTGGTGACAAGGTTGACGCGGTGATGATCGGTGCGGTCTCTAAGTTTACTGACAGGTATATAGATCGGTATGGTAAAATTCAGCGAAGCGTAGCCAGCGGCTTGGAGTTCAGTGCTTTTTTAGTGGATCCAAAGACTGAGGAGGTTATATGGGGAGCCCGTTTTGTTGGGCGCCAAAGGCCGGGTATCCAGTATTTCGATCAGCATAACGGTCGCTGGTTGAATAAAAAAGACTTTAGCCGATCTGCTATGAAATTTGTGTTAAGAGAATTTAGAAATCGAGATTAAACCTAAGAGTCTTCAGCTATGAATGAGCCTTTTAATGGAGAGAGTTATCGGGAGCCTGTAACGGAGATAGTCAAGAAGAGAAAGCTTTGGCGGAATATCTTTGTGCTCAACCTCTGTGTTTCGTTGCTTTTGGTAGGCATTTTTTGGTTGCCGGCGAAGCTGGTTGATTTAGATGATTTTTTAAAATCTCCTAGTGTGAACGTTCCGGGAGAAGGTGAAATGGCAGAAAAATCTGATGACAAACCTGAGCCTGCACCAAAATCACCCACGAATCTAATGTCTACACAGTTGACAACGATAAATGCTTCTTCTGAGAAAGAGTTTGTTTATTTTGACTTCTCCAGTGGTAAACCCGTCAAAATCTTGGATCGTTCGTCACTGGAATGGGACTTGGCCTTTAGAAGAGGAAAGGTGATATCTAACGGTGGTGCTTCCAGCCAGTTGGGACAGGCGGGGCTCATTGACTTGGGAACTGTAGAGTTTGACTCGGTGGTGGAAGTACCCAGAGATAGTTATGTTCAGGATAGTGCTGCAAGAACGGAAACGGAAAATCCGGTCTTGATAAAATGGTACAACTATAATTACCTGACTCATAAGCTTACTGCAAAGCAGAACATTTACGGTATAAGGACTGCTAACGGCAAGTTCGCAAAGTTCCAGTTTTTAAGTTTTTATTGTGATAACCAAGAGGCGGGATGCATAAAAATGCGTTACGTGTATCAAGATAGCGGGTCCAATAGTTTTTTGAGAACAGAAGGTGTTTTTGCGATAACATCTTCGGAAACTGCCTCGCTTCCTCTGGAGTCCGCGACCTCATTTTGATGTCCATTGTAAGTTTGCGCGGGTTCAGAAGGCCGTCCTTCCCAGGGTCGGTTTTTTCTGGTAAAAATAAACTTCAGCTCTTTATTCTGTGACGGAATAAGAAACCTGTACCTATAATTATTGATCAAAATTTGGATTTGGAGAAATATTAATGTCGACTTTAAAAGGTTTATTGTTCAATCAATATGCAACTGAAGCCCTATCTGCGTTAGTTGAGGAAATGCAGTCTAAATATTCCCCAAAAAAAGGGCGCAGGTTTAACCACGATAATATAACTTATGAAGTTAGCCGTCCTACCTTAAGGGATAATTGCATTGAATTTGAAATCAGCTCAAAAATTCCGGAAGATGAATTTAAATCTCCAAAGGAGATGCAATCTTTTTATGCGAAAATCAACAAAGTGCTGGCAAAAGGGAAGAATAAGCCCGTGTCGGTAGCAATGGAAAATATAGTCTGGGACTCAAGAAAAGACACCGAAAAAAAGCGCGATTACGTCAAGCTTCAATATCAATGTCCGCTGGATGACTTGTTTGATAATAATGATGTGGTTAAACAGGCCCAGGAGGCTAGAAGTGGTGGTGACGATCCTACACCTAGATCTCCCAGCACGCTTACTCAGGCCGGGGGTATTGTGCTGGAAAGTGTTCGTGAATCTATTCACCAGTTTGGTCGAGACAGTTTAAATAAACTTATTGATGCCAATAAACGTTTAAGGTCATCATGAAGGGCTGATTAATGAGTTCCACAAGGTATATTTTGGGCCGGGCATTGCAATTAATAGGATTGACGACTATCTCTGCGGTGGTTTTCATGTTCTTTACTCAAATGAGTATGGAACCTTTATTGATTTGGTTTTTGGTTGGTGCTTCCGAGTTTTATGGTGGAGTTTGGTTGATGGGCAAGGGGGAGAGTTGACCCGCCTTTCTTGCTTGGCAGTGCAGTTTTTGTGATTCCCTCTTTAATAAAAGATTTCCCATGAAAGAACTTCTTGCTCAGCCTGGATTTTTGGCCCCATCGGGAACGATAGGGGCCGATGTAAGCTATTTACTCGCGCTTGTCTTTACCATTCTCTTTCTTGTGGCTTGGGGGATGGCCAAAAAAGCTCAGGGAACCCGACACCATAAGTTGATTCTTGTGTCCATGGTTTCGATGATTGTTTATTTCTGTGCATACTATTATGCGCGGCAGCTGGGGGTGTTATCTTTTGAGGGACGGGAGGGCTTTGGGGGTCCTGACGATGCCTACGAGAATATTTTTGTTCCTGTATTGACTACTCATCTCTGTCTGGTCGTTTTGGGGATGGTTCTGGCCTTTTATATGCTCTCGCAAGGGTTTAGAGCTAGTGAAAACGTGGACG
>DUAA01000276.1 GCA_012961055.1 Nitrospinaceae bacterium | reverse complement strand
CCAAATTCGTTTATCACTTTATAGGCAGGAGTACACACTAATCTATTCTGAGTAATTTCCTGGAGATCGCTTTTAAAATCCCTAAATGCCCAAGAAGCCGCGCAATCAGCTATTTCAGATTCTAACAAAGGGAGAAATATCTTGGTTGCAGATTCAAGGCCCCCATCTTTAAACAAAGCAGCTACAACTGCTTCAAAAGCATTTGCCAAAATTGAGGATTTATCTCTGCCTCCAGATGAATTTTCCCCTTTTCCGAGAAGGAGGTATTTACCCAACTCAATTTTCCGGGCAAAACTGGCCAAACACCTTTCGTTGACAACTGCTGCACGAATTTTGGATAAGGTTCCCTCAGCATACTCACTGAATTCGCGAACCAAATAATCGCTAATCAATAAATCTAGAACTGCATCACCTAAAAACTCGAATCTTTCATTATGTTTGAGGTTTTCAATTTTTTCGTTCACATAAGATTTGTGAGTCAGAGCTTTATTTAGAAGTTTGAGGTCGGAAAATTCATACCCCAGAGTTTTTTGCAGAGAAGCAATCTCTTGAGCACGATTCGATGAGACTTCAACCATAGCAGGAGTTGGTTTAAAATTTCTTGAAAATAAGAACCCCGTTGGTACCACCAAAACCAAAAGAGTTGGAAACACAAATATTCAAATCACTTTGTCGGGAGTCATTTGGAACATAATTTAAATCACATTCTGGATCAGGAGTGTTGTAATTAATAGTAGGAGGAATCAAACTTCTCTTCATAGCTAATAGAGTATAAATTGCTTCGACTCCTCCCGCAGCACCCAACAAATGACCCGTCATAGACTTGGTAGAACTGATAGCAAGCTTATAAGCGTGATCACCAAACGCAGTTTTAATAGCTTGCGTTTCCGTAGCATCTGCTCCGGTGGACGTTCCATGTGCATTAATATAGTCCACATCTTCCTTATTGATCCCAGCGTTGTTCAACGCTAGTTTTAGACAACGAGCCGCGCCCTCACCACTTGGAGAAGTCGCAGTGATATGGTAGGCATCGCCATTAAGACCATAGCCAATCAATTCACCATAAATTTTGGCACCACGCTTTTTTGCAATTTCCATTTCCTCAAGAATTACAACACCGCCTCCCTCTCCTATAACAAAACCATCCCGGTCTTTGTCAAACGGCCTGCTGGCTCCTTGAGGATCCTCGTTACGGTGCGATAAAGCCTTCGACGCATTAAAACCACCAATACAAAGCGGAGTAATCACAGATTCGGTCCCACCTGCAATCATTACATCCGCATCTCCATACTGAATATACCTTGCAGCTTCGCCAATCGAATGAGTCCCAGTAGCGCAAGCGGTAACTACGCAGGAGTTAGGTCCTTTGGCTCCGAAGGTGATAGAAACCTGACCAGAAGCCAGGTTAGCGATTAACATAGGAATAAAAAAGGGAGTGATTTTATTCACTCCCCTTTCTCTAGCAATATTATGATACTTTTCAATTGCGGGCAAGCCACCTAACCCAACCCCAACTATGACACCAACTCGCTCCGCATTTTCATCATTAATTTCAAACCCGGAATCCTCCAAGGCCATTTTACTGCAAGCCACAGCATAATGAATAAATCGGTCCATCTTCTTAACATCTTTATGACCTATATATAGCTCTGGATCAAACCCTTTAACTTCACCTGCAATTTTAACTGGGAAATCCTCATCGGGAGTAAAAGTCTTAATAAAATCGACTCCCGAATGACCTTCAAACAAAGCCGTTTCATTTTCCTCTAAACCGATTCCCAAGGGCGAAACGATCCCCAACCCAGTAACGACAACACGTCTTTTCATATAATTATCCTGGGGATTATTTTGACCAATTAATTATTCCGGCTTTTTACATAGTTTGTCGCATCCTGGACTGTGGCTATTTTTTCAGCCTCCTCATCGGGAATTTCAATATCAAATTCTTCCTCAAGAGCCATCACCAACTCAACGGTATCCAGAGAATCAGCGCCAAGATCATCAATAAAGGATGCCTCTGCTATAACCTGCTTCTCATCAACACCCAGCTGATCTACGATAATTTCTTTAACTTTCTCTTCAACAGACATAATATTTAAAGCTCCTTATTTGAATCACATCAACATACCGCCATTCACATTAATAACCTGTCCAGTAATATAGCTGGATCTATCCGAAACTAAAAAACTAACACAACGCGCAACATCATCAGGCAAACCTAGCCTAGCCAGAGGAATTTGCTCAATCAACTTTTCTCGTACAGACTCATCCAAAACCCGTGTCATTTCTGTATCAATAAACCCGGGCGCCACAGCATTTACTCTTATACCTCTTGATGCCACCTCTCGAGCCAGCGTCTTGGTCAACCCAATTACCCCCGCTTTAGAGGCTGAGTAATTAGCCTGACCATAATTTCCCATAACTCCAACAATTGAAGCGATATTAACAATCGCACCACTTTTCTGCTTCATCATTTGCTTTGCCGCCTGTTGGCTACAAAGAAAACTTCCCTTTAAATTAATATTAAGAACACTATCCCAATCTGACTCTTTCATCCTTATCATCAAGCCATCACGGGTGATCCCCGCATTATTGACTACGATATCTACCGGTTTCTTATCTTTAAGAATATAATCAAATACCTGTTTCACTTCAGCATGGTTTGAGACATCAATTTTAACCGCTGAAGCAGACCCACCACTTTTATTTATTGCATCTGCAGTGGCCTGCGCACCTTCAAGATTGATATCCCCCAGCACCACATGAGCCCCTTTTTGGGCCAGCTCAACGCTGATAGTTCTTCCAATTCCCTGAGCGCCACCTGTTATTAGAGCAATTTTGTTTTCAAATTCCATTTAAAAACCCATCATTATATTTCAATTTGCGTTTAATGCTGTCAAGGATGCTGCTAAACTCTCTTGGTCTCCCACCTGATAACATTTTATATTTCTATTAAACCTTTTTATCAGACCGCTTAATACCTTTCCCGCTCCTAATTCTACGACCACTTCAATCTCATGGTCCACTAGCACCTGCATAGTTTCAGCCCAACGAACAGGGGAGCAAACCTGTTTAATAAGAGATGCTTTAGCTTCACTTCCTTTAGAAATAGGTTTGGCCTCTACGTTGGTGATTATCGGATAGGATAGGTCATAAAAATCGGTCTGCTCCAGTTCCTTTTGAAGTTTTATCTCAGCCGGTTTCATAAGAACACTATGAAAAGGTGCGCTCACTGGCAAAAGCACCGCTTTTTTGGCTCCAGCCTTCAACGCTTTTTCGGAAACCCGTTTAACAGCATCTTTATGACCTGCGATAACTGTTTGGGCAGAACTATTCAAGTTTGCTGGTTGAACCACACAAGCATCTTCAGAAATCTGGTCGCACAAACCTTGAAGGGTAGAAATCTCCAATCCAATAATAGCAGCCATTGTTCCCACTCCAACGGGAACCGCCTCCTGCATGAATTTGCCCCTTAACCAGACAAGCCTTACAGCATCTTTAAATTGAAGAGCCCCAGTGGCAACCAAAGCTGAAAATTCACCCAAACTATGACCAGCCGCAAGTATCGAATCTATACCATTTTCCCTTAAAATTTTCAAGGCCATTATACTATGTACTAACAGTGCAGGCTGAGTGTTTTCTGTCAGGCATAAAGTTTCTTTAGGCCCATTAAAACAAATGCTTGCAAGGTCATACCCCAGAACATCATTAGCCTCTTCCATGAGCTGCCGAGCGGATGGCAGATGGTCATAAAAATCCTTCCCCATGCCAACAAACTGAGAGCCCTGCCCAGGAAATACAAAGGCGATTTTCACCATTTGATTACCGCCGATCCCCAGGTCAATCCCGCTCCGACCGCACCTAAGACTGAGATATCGCCCTCCTGAATGCGCCCACTTCGCTTTGCTTCATCAATCCCTATGGGTATGGATGCACCAGACGTATTCCCATATTTATGAATGTTCATGAATACTTTTTCCATGGGGTACTGCAACCTTTCTGCAACGGCGCTTACAATTCTTTGGTTCGCTTGATGAGGAATCAAGAGTTCTACCTCCCCCATACTCAGGTGATTAAATTCCAAAGCCTCACGAATTACAGACGTCATTCTTTTAACAGCTACCTTAAAAGTTGCATTGCCAGACATATTAATAAAATATTTTTTAGCATCAATATCCTGTTTATTAATCCCTGTCCTGCCAATTCCGCCTGGAACACATATTAAATCTGACAAATTCCCATCTGAATAAATATGCGTAGACAAAATACCCAAAGGGCTTTCCTGTTCTCCCCTCTTTAACAATAAAGCTCCCGCCCCATCCCCGAATAAAATACAGGTGCTTCTGTCTGTCCAATCAACTATTCTGGAGTTGACCTCACTACCAATGATTAAGATGTTTTTATAACGGCCGACTTTCAAGTATTGCTCAGCAACGGAAAGAGCAAATATAAACCCGGAGCATACAGCGGAAATATCATAGGCAGCGGAACCTACAGCATTCAGTTCCTTTTGGACAAAACAAGCGGTGGAGGGGAAAAGCACATCGGGGCTTGATGTAGCAACAATAATCAGATCCAGTTCTTCGGGATCAATCCCCCCGTCCACTAAGGCTATCTTACCAGCGTGAGCCGCCATTATCGATGCGGACTCTTCTTCGGACGCAATTCGACGCTCTCGGATTCCCGTTCTCTCGGTAATCCAAGCATCTGTAGTATCAAGGGATTTTTCCAGATCCTGATTCGTGAGAATTTTTTCTGGCAAATAAGCGCCCGTTCCCGCGACTACAGCCCTGAAAGTATTGTAATCATTCATCAAATATATATTGTCAGGGTTCGTCCGTACGCTTTTCCGTTGGTGCAGGATTTTCAGTTTCTTTATTTTCTGTCGCAACTGAACCAGAATCTGGCCCAAAAGCTACTCTTTTAATTTGCTTCCAAATAGTACGTTTGGAGGTTTTCTCGCTCATCAAATTAGACTCAATATCCTCACGAATATGATCGGTGATTTTCTTCTTACTCAATTCACTCGCTCTGTGTATGGCATTTTTTATTGCTTTTGGCGATGAACTTCCATGCGCGATAATAACAACTCCATTTACCCCTAAAAGGGGAGCACCACCTGTTTCAGAGTAATCCACCTTTTTCTTGAATTGATCCAACTGCGGTCTTAATAACAAATAAGCCAATTTGCTGACCCAACTGCTCTGAAACATTCTTTTTAAATTGGCCCCAATCATTTCAGCCAGACTTTCGCTTATTTTGAGGGCAACGTTTCCAGTAAACCCATCGCAAACAATAACATCAGCATTCCCTCGATAAACTTCCTTACCTTCAATATTTCCAATAAAATTGATATGGCTGGCTTTTAGCATTTGAAATGCATCTTTGACAATCTCATTCCCCTTTCCATCCTCTTCGCCAATACTGAGTAAACCCACTCGCGGGTTTACCTTTCCAAGGATGTATTCAGCAAAAACATGGCCCATAATACCAAACTGAAATAACTGGTTGGCTTTACAGTCCACATTTGCACCCGCATCCAAAAGAATTGCGTTGCCTTTCAAAGTAGGCAGCTGAATGGTAATTGCAGGCCTATCTACTCCTCTTAAAGGTCTCAAAATGATTGTTGCATAGGCAAGAACGGCTCCAGTATTCCCGGCACTTACAAAAGCCGATGCGGATCCAACTTTTAGCAGGTCCAAACCAATTTTCATGGAGGACTTACGTTTAGATCGCAGAACCTTTCCCGGAATATCATGCATTTCCACGACTTCTTCGGCGTGGATAACTTTTATTGGAAGGCGATGGCCTGGGTCGAAACGATCCAAGATGTCTTGAATCACGTCGGACAAACCAATAAGAATGATTTTTGTTTTATATTCTTTAGCAGCGAGGACTGCACCTTCCACAACAGCCTCTGGAGCATGATCTCCACCCATGGCATCAACCACGATTTTCATCTCTAAAAATGGCTCCAATTAAAAGGGCGTTGGGAATTTTCTACTGGGAAACGAATGAACCAATTGTGAAAAAACGAGGAAATTAAACCGCTTCGACTTCCATTACTTCTTTACCCTTATAATAACCGCAATGCGCACAGATATGATGCGGACGGGTCATTTCATGGCACTGAGTGCATTCTACATAGGCGGGCGCGTTAAGACTCAAATGAGATCGACGCATGCCCTGTCTTGACTTTGATGTTTTCTTTTTTGGGACTGCCATTTTTTCTCCCTATTTAAACTTATCTTTTAGTTTTTGTAAAACTGCCAAACGTGGATCACTAAGCTCATCTATTTTGCAACCACACTTTTTCTCATTCAGATTTATCCCACATTGAGGACATAACCCAGCGCAACCTTTATCACAAAGCCTGATTTGAGGCACACTCAATAATATCAAATCACGAACAGGTGTAGAAAGATCAATTTGACCCTCCTCATAGAATTCCTGTTCAATATCTAATTCTGACAATTCAATTTCATTCTCTGGGTCGTCTACTTCCACCTTAGGCATGAAATGAACCCTGAGTCTGCTTTTTACTGTAAAACCAAAATCACCCAGACATCGGGAGCAACTTGCAGAAAGACTCGTTTCCAACCAACCCTGGCATCGTATCCCAAACCCGGTTTTATCTAGCTTCCCCTGCACTTTAACATCTTCGGTCAAACTACAGTCAGGTGAATCAATATCAAAGCACTGTTTAGTTTCAAATACTTCGAAATCTAAACCCTCATCGTAAATTTCATCAACCTTGAATTTCATGGCTTGAAAAAACCTTTAAATTCAAACCCTTTGTAATATCAGAATTAAACTTAGAAGAAGGAATATTGAGAATGAATGTTATCTTTTATGGCATAACCCGTCAAGGAAAAAATCCCTAACCCTATATACACTTACAACTCACATATAACAAAAGAATTCATCAATGTACTCAAAATATAGTTGAAGTCAATGCTATTAAATAATTATATCTTTCTGAAATCAGAATGCACGAGGATGAAACTGGTCATGGACCTCTAATAATTTTTTTTCGAGGATGTGAGTATAGATTTGCGTGGTTGAGATATCGGCATGACCCAGCATTTGCTGGACTGATCTCAAGTCAGCACCCCTATCTAACAGATGCGTGGCGAAGGCATGTCTCAGTGTGTGGGGAGACACATTGGATTTGATATTACTCCGGCGCACATAGCCTTTCAATAATTTCCAGAAACCTTGCCGGGTCATGGCTTTTCCCCTGAGGGTCAAAAACAAATCTTCCACTTTTTGCCCCTTTGCCAGAACAGGACGAGAATTTAATAAATAATCCTCCAATACCTTCCTCGCAATCATGCCAATAGGAACAATACGTTCTTTTGCTCCCTTCCCCATTGTTCTGAGACAACCAGAAATCAAATTGAGGTTATGGCATTTAACAGATATTAGCTCTGAGACCCTCATTCCCGTCGCGTACAAAACTTCCAGCATGGCCTGATCTCGTAACCCAAGAGGAGTATCAAGTTCAGGGCAACTCAAAAGCTTATCAACATCCGCCAAAGACAGGATGTCTGGAAGCTTTCTCCACCTACGAGGGGTCGCTAATATCTCTGCAGGGTTTACTTTAAGCTGCTTGTCCTCGCACAAATAACGGAAAAAGGATTTAATCGATGACAAACTCCGAGCAATGGATGAAGCCGACAATCCTTCATTACGCAATAACAAAAGAAAACCACGAATTTCTGCTGTTGTAAGGCTAGAAGCTTGAGTTTCAGGAAATGCCTTGAAAAACCGTCCTAGGTCGCGACAATACCCCTCTACGGTATGAGGTGAATGTCTTTTTTCTATACGTAGATACTCCGAAAACTCATGTATCAATATCTTCATAATAAAATTATGCAAAATTATTCAGTAAGTTACAATTATTATTTTGGTTCTGTCTGCTAATCTGTTATGCTTATTATATTATCCATTATTAAATATATTGTCAGTATAATGAGAGCAATCTGGTTTTTACCCCACCATAAGCTTAGGATCGCTTAGCCTCCATCTGAGGCAGTCTGTTTCTAGAATTTTACTGCTTGCAAATTTAGACTGAACCTCCCGCTTTTATTCAATTTATTAAACTTTAAATATAACAGGCGTCTATTGTGAATCAGGACTTAATTAGGAATATTGGAATCATAGCCCATGTTGATCACGGAAAAACAACTTTAGTTGACTGTCTACTTAAGCAGAGTGGAATGTTTCGAGACAGTGAGCTCATGGAAACCTGCATCATGGATAGTAACGAATTGGAAAAAGAACGTGGAATCACTATTTTTTCAAAAAATGCAGCGATCAATTATAAAGGCCACAAGATCAACATCGTAGATACTCCTGGTCATGCAGATTTTGGCGGTGAGGTTGAACGAATTTTGAAAATGGTCAGTGGAGTTCTGCTTCTAGCAGATGCTGTGGAAGGCCCTATGCCACAAACGCGGTTTGTATTGAAAAAATCTCTCGAGCTGGGACTCTGTCCCATAGTAGTAATTAACAAAATTGATCGGCCTGCTGCTCGGACCGAAAAAGTGGTTGACATGGTGTTTGACCTATTTGTTGATCTGGGGGCAAATGATGATCAACTGGACTTTCCTATCATATACACCTCAGCCAAGCAGGGAATTTCTAGGCAAACTCCAACAGGCCCGAACGATGATATCACCCCTATTCTGGATTTGGTTATCGACAAAGTTCCAGCTCATTCTGGCGATCCAGATGGGCCTTTTCAAATGTTGGTTTCCTCCATTGATCATGATGATTATGTTGGAAGGATTGCCATCGGCACTATTAATCGTGGAAGCGTAGAAGCAAAAAATAATTACACTCTGATCACACGTGAAGGTAACAAAGAGTCCTTTTCCATCTCAAAACTATATTGCTACCAAGGACTTTCAAAAGTGGAGTCTCCTGAAGCCGTTACAGGAGATATTATCGGGATTGCCGGAATGAAAGAGGTACAAATCGGAGAAACCATTACCGATCAAGGGACCCCTGATGCGCTCCCGGTCATTGAAATAGACGAACCTACTTTATCGATTCATTTTTCTTCCAACACCTCGCCCTTTGCAGGTCGTGAGGGCGAATTTGTGACATCACGGCAACTGAGAGATCGTTTGTTCCGTGAAACCCGATCTAATATTTCTCTCCGGGTAGAGGAAACCGATACACAGGATACTTTTAAAGTTTCCGGTCGTGGTGAATTGCATCTAACAATTTTGATTGAAACGATGCGTCGTGAAGGCTATGAGTTTTCTGTCTCCCGACCAGAAGTTCTAATCAAAGATATTGACGGAATTCCTCACGAACCAGAAGAATTTGTAATTCTAGATATAAATGAAGAGTATACGGGCGTCGTTATGGAGGCCATGGGAAAACGCAAAGCAACGATGAAAGACATGGCACAAGGTGAAAAAACGGCCAGACTTGAATTTGTCATTCCCACACGAGGACTTTTTGGGTTTCGTTCTGAGTTCCTCACCTTAACTAAAGGCACGGGAATCATTAATCGTAATTTTCATGATTTTATTCCTCATTGCGGTGAGATCGCCCAACGTATAAATGGGGTTTTAATTGCACTTGAAGATGGAAAAACAACTGGTTTTTCTCTATTTAATTTGCAGGAAAGAGGTTCCATGTTCCTCGGCCCTGCTCAAGAAATTTATACCGGACAAATTGTAGGTACCAATAAAAAAGATAATGATATGGTGGTCAACCTCTGCAAAGAAAAAAAGCTGAGCAATATGCGCGCATCAGGTTCCGATGTGAATATTAGTCTCACTCCTCCAGTTATAATGAGTCTGGAGCAGATCCTCGGGTTTTTAAACGAAGACGAGTTAGCGGAGATCACCCCCAAAAGTTTGCGTTTGAGAAAAAAAATATTAAACGAAAGCGACAGAAAGAGATTTGGAAAAACCCGAAATGCTGCTGCCGTTTCGGTATCTTAATCACGCCATTTTCGTTGTCCGAAAAACAGGAATGATGTAGTATTAAATACCTTTCAGGTTTCAAAAATTAGCAATTGAATGAAACAATTCAACTTTTAAGTTCCTAGGTATTTTCTGTAAACAAGGTCATCATAAAATACAAACCAGATTCTAAATAAATCTATAATTAGATCTCTATGGAACGTACAACTCTAGTTCAGCATCTTAGACAACAGGAGAAAGCTACTCCCGGTGCAACCGGTGAAT
>DUAA01000275.1 GCA_012961055.1 Nitrospinaceae bacterium | reverse complement strand
TGGTGAAATGACTCGGCTCAGTTGGTTGACCTGTGAGGCTAAGAGCAAGTTTGTTTTTCAGGAAAATGAAGATGGCATTTGGGCAAATGCTGTAAAATTCATGGGCAAGGATTACGAATACCTGATAAAAGCGCCTGTAAACCCGCAATGGAACTAGCCACTCGGTGCCAGAATACCCAGTCACTTAATGAGAAAAAAGATGGATGGTTTAACGAACGATTACCTAGTTTCCTGCGAGCTTGATCAAGGGAATTCACTTTACCAGCCTCCGGCATCCCAGCAAATTTATAAAGCTACGGTTCCACCCGCGTACCACAATTTTGCTGTAGAACGGTATTTTTCATCACGTTTTTCTTACCAGAGCCGGGAGGCTTGGATTGCGCAAATATTGAACGGAGATATAACAGTCAACGGGGAAAAGGCTCGGATTGGTTTTATTTTGCAAGAAGGGGACAGTATTATCACTCATGCGGGTGTCCGTCAGGAGCCACCTGCAGACCGCAGTTTAGATGTGGTGTATCAAGATCAGCATATTCGAGTGTTCAACAAGTCCGCACCTATTCCTGTGCATCCTAGTGGAAGGTATTTTCAAAACAGCATGACAGAGATTTTGAAAAAAGCATTTCCCGAGGAAGTTCCGCGCCCTGTGCAGCGGTTGGATGCAACAACTACCGGGTTGATCGTTTTTGCCCGCAATCGTCAAGCGGCGGGCTTCTTAATGAAAGAGTTCCAGAATCATCGAGTACAAAAAGAGTATCTGGCTTTGGTAAAAGGGAAGCCCGAGAAAAAACAGTTTACTCTGACAGCCTCTATTGGAGTCGTGGATGGGGCGTACCGAGGTGTGGGTAAGGGGATCAAAAACCCAAAATCAGCGACGACTCGGGTAGAATGGTTAGCCTCTACCAATACGCATTCGGTTTTAAGAGTGATTCCTTTATCGGGTAGAACCAATCAGATTCGCGTGCATTTGTCCAACCATAGCTTGCCAATTGTTAATGACGATGTGTACGGCGAGGGCGACTCGTCAAGTTATGAATATGGATTGCATGCTTGGAAGTTACGCTTCCAATGCTTTGATCGTTTTCTGGAATTTCAAGTGTCGCCTCCTCGGCATTTTGAACCTTTTATGAGAGATTTGAATACGAATACCTTATGAACTTAATGCAATCACAATCTCTTTTGGATGTAACCTCTTCCCCGTCTCTGCGGCAAGGAGGGTTGATAGCGCGAGCAAGGAGTCCGTTCTGGTTGGCTCCTATGGCGGGCATTACTGATATCTGCTTTCGTCAGTTGATGGATGAAATGCAGGCGGGAGTTTTAATTTCAGAGTTGGTATCCGCGAAAGGACTCTTTTTTAATTCAGAGAAGACCTGTAAAATGATGCGCATTCATAAGAATCCTGGGACGATTGTTGGTATTCAGCTTTTTGGTGAGTCGCCGGAGGACATAGTTCAGGCCGTGAACATTGTGGAAGAGACAGGTGCAGACTTTATAGATATCAATATGGGCTGCCCGGTTAAAAAAGTGGTAAAAAAAGGATGTGGGGCGGCATTGATGCGCGACCCGGGTTATGTGGAAAAATTTCTTACTACCATCAAAAAAGGAATTCGTCTGCCTCTCACTGTGAAGATGAGAACAGGTTGGAATGAAAATGAGTTGACTATTCATGAATGTGTTCAGGCTGCTTATCAGGCAGGCTGTGAGTGGGTGGCCATTCACGGACGGACCCGCGCCCAAGGCTACGAAGGCAAGGCAGATTG
>DUAA01000274.1 GCA_012961055.1 Nitrospinaceae bacterium | reverse complement strand
CCCATGGTAGCAGCGTGGATGGGAAATGTTATTTTTTCGGTTGGGGGCGGATTACTTTTGATTTTTTCCCGGAAGTGAGCTTTCCGGTTCTTTAATTTTCTCTTTTTCGGGAACAGGTGAAGGCCCGTCACTACCCGAATCTCCCTTTCCCTTCCTTCCTTTAAAACTTGTCATCGTGAATCCCAGAGACAAGTTTAGTCCCTTCATGGAGTGAATCCACATTCCGCTTTTAAAAGAAAAGCCCAAATCAATCATGACAGGGCCGCCGTGAAATCCTGCGCCCATAGCCAATTCGGTCCGATCCAATCCTTCCCAGGCAAATCCCAATCGAAGCGGCGTGTTTGGGAAACGGTATAGTTCTGCACCAATGGCCCATCGCCATCGGGAATGTGCAAATAGGCGATTCTCAAATCCAGTGGTTAAATCTGAACTAATGAGTAAATCTTTTTTCCGGTAAGAACCGCCAATCCGAAATATTGCAGGGTACCGAAGATTAAATTGTTTTGGTTTTCCATTCTCATCCACATTTTTTACAATAGTCGAACTGCTGGTAAATAATGAACCCGATGATAGATTATCTGCTCTTAAGGAATCAATGGTATAGGTGTACAAAACGGCTACAGAATCTGAAAGGGATTCCCCACCCCATTTCAATGGGTATTTCATTATATCTTTGATGAAAGATGGCTTATTCCACCCGATGGTACCTAAGGCATTTATTACTGATACACCGAATCGCATCCCATTGAATTCTTTGGTCGCCACACCCATATCTAATCCATACCCTGCACCGCCAAAGCCCTGTCTTAAATAATAGTTGCCTGAGCCATACACAGCCTGAGGCGTTGTAATAAAATTTGCTGAACTGGAATCCGGATCAATGCCCATATAAAATAGCCCTTGCAGATATTTTAAGGAAAACCCCAATGCAAAGGACTCAAAAGGAACGGCAAATGAATACCCCAATTCATGGACCGCCATCATTTCATATCCTAGCGTCATATCGATGACAGGATTCTTGGCATTTCCCTCAAGCATGAGGCGGACCATTCCTGCGGGAAGACTATAGGAACTCATATATAAAATATTGGATGTGATGGCCATATTCCCGGAAGAGTAATTCAACCCGGGAGTAGCAACCTGGAAATTCATATCAAAATTCAAACCGCCTCGGTGATCCAAACGATTGATAATTAAACTTTTATCATCCTGATCTAAAGTATCTCCACTGATGGCCCGCATGGCCGCCATGGAAAAATAGTTATTTCCAATGTCAAAGTCAATTCCTCCAACTTGCAGCATAAATGGTCTATCTATTTGAAATGCAATGAGTGCAGGGTTGTATCCCACAGAATAGATTCCATCTGCAATCGTTGTGTATGCACCGGCCATGGCCACGGCGCGGGGATCCCGTTTTTGGCCATTGGATACAGCCATGAGAAACAATAGAATAATGATGGGATTAAACCGTTTCATCGCCGCGTTAACTTCCCCTCCCACCTTGTAAAATTAGACCTTTTATTAATTTTCCCGCTACCAGAACTGATGGTAAAATACCATCCATTCATATCTCGTACTAAGCCACCAGTAGCTTGCACTCGAATGCGAATACTATCCCGGAGAGAGACACTCAATGACGAAATACCAGAAGTGGCACTGGGTGTCCAGTTAAAGGAATCCACATTGGCTAATTCTGTTGTAATGTCCGTCCAGCCATCGTCTGTATCAACATCGGGATTAGAACCTGCATAATAGGCTAAA
>DUAA01000273.1 GCA_012961055.1 Nitrospinaceae bacterium | reverse complement strand
GACTGGCACTCAAATGGATTTAAAGAAAATGAAGGGCAATACAAAGATGGAAAAGAAGATGGACTCTGGATTATTTGGTCTAAGGATGGAAACACAAAATCCGAGAAATATTACAAAGACGGGAATGAACAATAGTTTTTTAGATAAATATTACTTATGAATACCAAACCACTCGCATTCCTACTCTCACTCACCTTTCTGTCTTTGTTTACTTCTGGAGTTTCTGGTGATGATGCATTCAATAATGACTTGCAAATCAAGAGGTTGATCCATTATTCATCGAGCCAAGCAAATCCCTGGGAGAATTGTTATAACGACTCGTTCAATAGAAAGCTTAGAGATGAATTGCTGAATGGAGAGCTATTCTATTCTTGAAAAGAAGCGAAAGTAATGATAAAGAGGTGATAATACCATTACAATACCAAAAAGCCTCATACGAGTTTAGGATATAAACAACAAGCCCTGAAATGATACAGGGTCCAAACATAATTATGGTTTGTGAAAATGAATCCTAACTCTGGTATAAATAACGGGGTCTGGTCATATTGATCCCGTACTGATGGCCTTTGCAGTTTGGGATGGTGTCAAAGAAGCTCGAAACAGTCACAAGGGTATAAGTGTTAGGCAACGTTTCAACACAATTAAACCAAAATAGAACTGACTTCTTTGGATTAAAATGTTTATCCTCTTTTTAAAAAGATCTTTAGTTGTATCCTTGGCAAGTTTTTTTATTTCAGGCGCGGGGATTGCTCATGGTGTTGAAGAGACAAGTCCGCTCCCTGTTATAGAAACAGAATCCACCCCTGTTATAGAACCAGAATCCACCCCTGAGGTTTCTTCTGTCCCCCCGAAGCGAGAGCCCTCCTTCCAAGCTAAGACCATGGGGCTTATCATGATGGGAGGGCAATTTGATACCAATGCTGGTTTTGCGCGAGAGGATGGGGAGAGTGATAAGACAGGTTCGTTCTTCGGACAATTACGACACGAAAGGGAAAGATTGTCGGCGCAAGTCAGTTTCTACAAGAACCTGAACGATAGAAATCCCGGCAATGACCTTGACTTGCTCATCATTCAAACGGGAATCAAATTCAGACCATCCCCTACGATCACCCTAATTCCCTCATTGAAGCTTGATGCTACGTGGTTGAACCGAGGCCACCAACCTTTTTACCGTTCGTACGGAATCAATTTAGCGGTCAATTTTGAAGAAAGACTTTTGTCTGCTTTGAATTTTGATGTTGTGTATCGGGATTTTAAAACCGGGAAAGACGACTTTAATATGAATTTTTCCGGAAGCCTGACTAGGGCAAACTTACTTGTTGAGGAAGACTCTTTAAGCCTGAAACCTTACGTCCAGTCTAATTTAGCCTACTCTGGTAGTGGTGATGTCGAAGTGAAGGGGATGTATTTACAGGGTGGGGCTAGCGCCACCTATATCTACCCAATCATGGAAACTATTTCGGTCGAATCGAGGGCGAGTTTTTCTAGACGGGCTTATAAGGTTTTCACTGGCGGTGACAGGGATGATAATAACCACACGTTCGGTTTGAGCGTATCCATCGACGAGTTTATTTTGCCCAACCAGACATTATCGATTGGCTACGATCATGAAGAGAACCATTCGACTGTTAACTCGGACGACTACACTAACGACTCAATATCCATGGAAGTCTTATGGCTATTTTTCTAGGATCAATATATTTTATAAAAGTAAAGGGGAAGGGATTGCAATGCTAAAGAATACTGTACGTTTTCTGGCATGTACAA
>DUAA01000272.1 GCA_012961055.1 Nitrospinaceae bacterium | reverse complement strand
AGAACCCTATAATAATGTGAACGGAGCGGCATCTTGACAAGCTAGCCCCATCTTGTCAAGGTGCCCCCCTAAAGGCAGCTAATTGCGGCAATGCCTTTCAATCACCAGTAACTCCTAATAAGTCAACCAGGTAGCTATCCAGTAAGGCCTTTATTGTTAAAGCTTTAGTTAATTTCAACCGTCATGAGCTTTAGACTCTTTAAAAAAGGGAACCCTTTCCGGTTCTGGTAAAGGAGTGGAGAACCTCCGTATGCAACAAGCAATATCTGATTAGTGCCTGATGTCATTCTCCCTAAGAAATTAGGTGTATCTACCCCGAAGGCCGACTGCAACCAATCCCACTTGTAACGATTCAACCGCTAGGCGTGGTACCAATGTGCAATAGCTTTATTTGACAGAAATAAATTTATCTCGGCCACCACTCGAGCCTTTATAATGTGTCTTTCCTGTTAAAGCCTAGGCATGTAACATGCCTGACTCCACAAATGATACTTCACAATATTCCACATCAAGAAGATTTGGATTTTACCTGAGACAGGTTAGGTTTGGGATTGATCATGTCTTTCTTCCTAAGGATATTAATGAGATTTTTATCTCGGCAAGAGACGGCAATATCAAGCAACCCATCACCATCGAAATCTCCTACTGCCATACCTTGAGGATGCTCATCTACGGTATGGTAAATAGGGGGATAGGTAAAGGTTCCGTCCCCCCTCCCAAGAGAAACGGAAACACGATCATCTGTGGAGTTGGATACAGCAATATCGGGGAAACCATCTCCAGTAAAATCTGCTGCCACAACAAACTTCGGAAAATTTCCGGAGGCAAATTCCTTTAATGGATCAAAAGTCTTATCCCCATTATTCACAATTGTATTCAGGGAGTGTAACGAGTTGCTGGAAGTCACAAAATCTAACATCCCATCATTATTCACATCCAGACTGACAATACTGAGAGGTTGTTTCCCTGCTTTAAAAACCTTTGAACTTTCAAATTTCCCATTGCCTTGGCCCCATAAAACCTGGACCCCTTTATTTCCATTACCCGCCAACGCCACAGCAACATCTATTATTTTATCATTATTGTAGTTACCAACCACAATACCTGTGGGTTGACCTTTAACATTTATGGAAATGGGTTCCAAAAAATAACCATTGCCTTTCCCAAATAACATGACCACATTTGAAAAACGCATGGTAACCATCAGGTCAATTTTTGTGTCACCATTAAAATCGCCAAATGCCATGTTAATCGGAATTTTTCCAGGCTTGATAAGTTGCTTTGTTTTCTGAAAACTTCCCAAACGGGTATTCAAAAATATCTCGATTGACTGATCAGCATAATTGAGCACCCCGATATCCTTATAACCGTCTTCATTGAAATCAGCCGAAATCAGATTAATAGGATCGCGGCCCGTCTTATAAACGAGTTGGGCATTGAAAGTGCCATCCCCAATACCCTTATAAAATGAAAAGGAATGATCACCACTATTGACCACAGCCAAATCCAGACGACCATTACGATTGAAATCATCCGTAATAAGAAAGGAAGGTTCTTTCCCAGTCTCCATGGAATAGCTCAACGCAAAAATACGTGGCATTTTTTTTCCGGCCTTGGGTGGGGGACACCCTAACAGGATAAAAACCATCAGAAATGTGATTATCAAATTACGTTTATTCATGGAGTTCCGCAGTGAAAGTTGGGAGAATATCACACGAACCATAGAGAAACAACGACCATACCCCATTCAGGAAATAGAGCTAGGGTATTTTTCTGGTAAATTCCATTAAAATTTTCTAACACGGATCGTACCCGGAAACGCTAAAAAAATTACGTGCATACAGTCGATTCGTTCTGCTGCAACGGCAGTCATGCGGTCAAGGAACTTAAATCAAGGATTGATCAGACCCAGCTCATTTCCCAAGATATCCTCAAAAGGCAGGGAGGATACACCAATGAATTGACTGTAATAACGCTGTTCGGAGAATTTATTATGTTCAAGCATAACCACGTCTATCTTACTGCCCCGCTGCTTCGCTTCTCTTAGAAGACCCATTGCACACAAGTCGATCCACCAAGGCCTCCTCCTACAACGCAAACCGTATCTCCATCATTAATAACTATTGGGCCTCCATTCCTGCTCTAATTGGGATCAATATTCATACTTTTTTTTCTGAAAAACTTCAGCATTCCTTTGAATATATAGGAGTGAAAATTAGACAAGACAGCCCAATAAAGATTCCCAAAAAAGGGTTTGGGAATAAAATGTGCTTTCAATGTCAAATGGGTTCCTCCTCCATCACTTGGGCTAAGCTGAAACTCAAGCCAAGATAATCCTGGAGTGATCATTTCTGCCCTCAAGAGAAGTTCCCGGTTGGGTTTCAATTTTTCAACCCTCCAGAAATCTACCGAATCCCCCACGCGGAGGTGATCTGAATCTCGCCGCCCTCTTTGCAATCCCACGCCACCGAGGAGTCGATCAATCAAACCTCGAATTTCCCAAAGAAGATTTGCATGGTTCCAACCATGTTTTCCTCCGATTTGGCAAATAACAGGAAACACATGTTCTGGGGTAGCTGGAATATCAATCCCATGTTCATCAACAATAAACTCAGAAGCTTCAAACTGACACAAAGGTAAAAGGTCACTCATATTTTCAGGAGGAACATCGCTCCAATGCGAAAATACTCTGGAATTTTTTTCCTTCTCCTGAGCCCATGTTACGGCAGTGACAAAGTCCAGCGGGTCAAAGGGAAGAATTTTTTCGATTTCATTATCTACACACACCACATCGCTTTTAAGACTGCTCAACAGAAGTGAAGTGATATTTACCGGAATGGAAATAAAGCAATTAACCCAGTAAGCATAAAGTCGACACATCCAGTCAACGGGAATAGGAACCCACGAAACATCCATGAATCGAATTTGGCGGTTCATAATTTTGGCGAAACATAAAATCATTTCCTTATAGGTCAGCACATCCTTTCCGCCAATTTGAAAAACACATGTATTAAGACCAGGAGTTTCCATGACCCCAACCAGATACTTGATAACATCCCGAATCGCAATGGGCTGACACACGGAATTAAACTCAGATAAAAAAGGAATGAAACGGTTATTTAGGGTCAGAGATTTCATCAATTCATAAGACGCACTTCCGGTACCAATAATAATGGCGGCACGAACCCGAATAGCCGGAATAGCACCCTGAGAAAGTATATTCCCAACCTCTCGTCTGCTCCGCAAATGAGCGGACATGAGATTATTTTTTTCACCCAGACCACCTAGGTAAATGATCCGTTTCACCTTATGATATTCCGCAGATTCCCTGAAGTTCTTCGCAGCTACCCGGTCGTTTATAATAAATTCATCTTTCTTCAACCTCATGCTATGAATCAGGTAGTAAGCGTAGTCAACATCTTTCAGGGCAGGAAGCAATTCCTCCATGTTCAGGCAATCTGCATAAACATGCTCAATACGAGGGTGAGTAAGAAGTACCGGACAACTGATATTCCTATACATGCACCGGACGATATAGCCTCGTGAAACCAGTTCAGGTATTAGCCTGTGTGCAACATAGCCGGTTGCTCCAGTTACTAGAACACGCGTTCCTTCTGGCCACGGGCAGGTAGGAAGATCATCACAATAGTGATAATTGACTTTTTCCGGATCCATACCTGAAATATATTCCCAATTATAAGATTTACAAGCCCTGGGAAGAGAGTGAGAGAGATTTAGCCAGAGATCATCCCATCTTCATACAAAGAGGAATTGAGAGAATTACTTAAATAATAGTATTATTGCCATGGCCTACAGTGCCCGACAGGTTACGCCGTGCGGCAGAAAAAGGGGTTGTTACGTTTTTCTTCACCAACGGTAGTGGCAGGACCATGGCCAGGAAATAAACGCGTGTGGTCTGGCAAGGTCAAAAGTTTTTGAGTGATGGAGCTGTACAATTCAGGCCAAGAGGAATTGGCTCGTCCCATGGACCCTGCAAAAATAGCATCACCAGAAAAAACCGAATCATGAACTTTATAGGAAATACCACCTGACGTATGGCCCGGTGTAAATAGAACTTCTATATTTAAATTCCCCAGTTTTATCATTTCACCATCTTCCAAAAACCGTAAATCACGGCTGCCAGAAGGGCAAGGTTCTCTTTTATCAATCCATGTAGGGCAGTGGAAGGTTTTATCCAGAAGCTCTAATCCCCCTGCATGGTCAAAATGGGCATGCGTTAAAAGTATTTTTTCCAGCTGAAGATTCAACTCTTTGGTTTTCTTAATAACGGCTTCTGGGTTTCCTCCTGTATCAATCACGGCAGTGGCTTTCGTGGCCTTACATGTCAGCAGATAACATTTAACAGGATAGGTCCCTACAAACAAATCCAGACAAACAATATCAAAGGGACTGGGGTCTGGCTCTATCGGTTGGGGAACCCATCTGCCTTTTGCAATAGCAATTAAAGATGGTGCATGCAAATCAAGTGCTTCCGCAAGGTTTTGCAAAATGTTCTCGTCTGGCACAAACTCATAGCGTTCCATCCGGTAAACATCACTCGCTTTGATCCCTGAGGCGCGTGCGAGATCAGACTGAGTCCAGCCTTTCCCGTCCCTAGATTTTTCCAGTATATCACCTAGTTCATCTTCCAAAGAACCCGCCATAAAACCTCCTTTTGAAATATTATGCTAAAATTCGCAAGAGACTTAACTGTTTTCCATCATTCTGTTTTCTATTCAAAGTGCTCTGTAGAGGAAAACACATAAAGCATTATCATTCCTTCTTTCACCATACTTCCTAATATTAAAAAACCCCGGATTCTGAATAAAAACTTCCATAGATACTTCTGTTCCCTATCGAAGTAATAATGCCAATTCTAATACGGACTGGTTAGCAATACCGTGTTCGTACATGCTTTCAAAAAAAGCAACCAAATAAAGCAGCCCTAGGAGAAAGACAAATGCAGGCTAGGTTAGAATTCAGATAAGAAATTATAGTGAACTACCCAAAATTCACGGGGTGAGAATGCTAAATATTTTTCGATTTTTTGCAACCTGCCTATAGCTCCATTCTGAAATCGAAGCAAACCCCGGTACTCTCTTATAAGCTAGGAGAAACCAATTTCCACCCGGTATAAATGCCACAGTTTTAAAAACAGCTTGTGCTCCCGAGCAGAAGTCTCCCTCCGAATCAACGAAATAGACAGAAGACTTAAAGAGTTCAAGAGAAATTTCGGGATAATCTTTTCCTACATCCTGAGAAGAGCAGTAATCCACCTCATCCTTTGTTAGACTGCTACAGCGAGCTATCCATAAGCGGCAAAACTCGCAATCTCCATCGTAGATTAAAACTGGCTTTTTGAATTTTTTAATGGGAATGCTTTCCATGAATAACTTTCATAAAAGAGCCGACTTAAAGAATATCAGAAACTAAATATTATTATCTCGATCCTAAAGCTCACTTTCTACACAAAAATAGCCCCTGGACTCAGATAAATGAGTAATCCGCCATTAGACCCTAAAGAATTTTCAAAAATGGACGGTTCAGGCTTGCGTTCCAGACCAAGCTGCGATAGCTTCATTGTTTTACAATGAATGGAAAAGGCGGATTCATTTTTCTGCACTAATTGGTGGACCTTTAAAATATCGCGCCTCCTTGAGCGTACCCACTGGACCATCTTTGATAATTTCAGGAAGGATTAAATGGCTGATTTTACAAGAGAAGAAATTGAAGAGAATTTGGAAGCATATGCAGAACTGCTTGCCGCTCGGGAGGCTGAAGAAGATGAGTTCATAGACGAGCCAAACGAAGAGATTGCGGAAGAAGCTTCTGACGAAGAAATTACCGAAGAAGCGTCTGACGAAGAAATTACCGAAGAAGCGTCTGACGAAGAAATTACCGAAGAAGGAGAAACCTCTGAGCAGGATGAACAACTGGAAGAAAAGGAGCAAATAAATGATGATGAAAGAGAAGAACCCAGCGTAGAAACTGTTTTTGAAGGAAAAGATCTATCAGGGCTGGACCTGTCAGAACTTAAATTCCTCGGTATCAGCCTGAGAAATACAAATCTAGCCGATACCAATTTTTCCAACTGCGAACTCATGGATTCGAATCTAGACCAAGCCAACTTGGATCATGCCAACCTCAGCAATGCAAATCTTGAAAATATCAGTTGTCTCGAAGGAGTGATGACTAACGCCAATATGGAATCTGCAAACTTACAAGGCGCCAAACTCCTGGGAACCAATTTCAGCGAATCCAACTTGGAGAGAGCTAATTTCAGAAAAGCTAAGTGTATGGAAACCAAATTGGTCAAATGTAACCTCACTGAAACTGATTTCAGCAGTTCTGATTTTTCACGAGCAAATCTGCAGGATGCCAAAATCATTGAAAGTGATTTGAGTCGGGCCCGGTTTAATAGTGCGAATTTTGAAGGTGCTGATCTTACAGATTCCCGAATGAGCATGGGGGTCTTTTTTGAAGCTAATTTCACAAATGCCAATCTCAACCGTGCCTTGATCAAGGGTGCAAAACTCGCAGGAGGAAAATTTATAGACGCCCATCTTCTTCGGGCAGACATCACTGGAGCCGATCTCACTGACGCTAAATTTCATAATGCTTCTTTGGGGCGATCAAAATTAAATGGGGCAATCCTAAGAAGAGTAGATCTGAAAGATAGCGATTTATCTGAAGCTGACTTAAATCTCGCAGATCTTACCGGTGCAAATCTGGTTGGAACAAAATTGAATGGAGCAAATTTAGACCGCGTCAAATTAAACCAGGCAAAATTAAATGGCGCAAAATTGAGTGGCGCAAAAATGACCAAAGCTAAACTGGAAAAAGTTGATTTGACCCAGGCAGATTTGAGCGGGGCCAACCTTATTGGAGCTGATTTAAGTTCAGCCAATCTGGAAGGAGCAGATCTAAGCCGGGCAAACCTTACCGAGGCCATTTTGACAAATGCCAACTTAAAAAACACTTTTTTGATAGGAGCCAATATTCAAAAAGCCACAGTGAACGAGGCCAACTTGGAAGGTGCTGATATGGCAGGGGTTAAATTGAGAAAATCCAACTTAAAAAATGCAAATTTGAAAAATGTGGATTTGCGAAGAGCTGATTTGGAACATGCAGACTTCTCTAAAGCAAATTTAAACTCTGCCAATTTGACAGGCGCTAAAATGGGTGATGGTCTGTTCATCGATGCAGATATGACAGGAACCATTATAGATTTTGCCGATACCATAGATGCACAGTTTAAAGGTGCAATCGGTTTCAAGAGGTAGCTCCATATTTGCTCTGTTTTAGCGAGAAATAGGCGGGTAAACTGTTAACGAGGCCAAAAAATAAACCCGCTCTTCCCTTATCAGATCTTGCTAATTATTTTTAATATTTGTACTATTTCTAAATAAAATTCTTAAGGCTTTCAAGAAATTTTTGCATCTAATTGAAATAGTAACTAAAATCGATAAGAAAATGGGCACCTCAGCGAAATTTTTTATTCAAAATCATTCTTCTAGAATAAAAACTAGGCCTCTTACCCTTAAAGAAGTTCTACGGCTAAGAGACGGGTTGAAAATTTCCAAAAGCTCTGGTTCTAATTACCCCTACCTTACACAAACATTTTCTACTGATAAAAGAATATTACTGGCCTTAAATTAATTCTATGTTTCTCTTCACATCAAATATTAATGTGCCCTAAAATCTAAAAATTTCAGATTATGGAAAAACTGGAAGCTGTCCAAAAAGTATTAAGGTTTAGTAATTCCATACGAAATTGGTGCGAAGGCAATCATTCCATCTATTTTGATGACTTTGACGAACAGAATGTAAATGACTATAATTCTGGCGGATATGGGGACCTTGCCGATGAAATAATAGAACGCGGAATCAAAGAAAACCTTCTTGAAGAAAATGAATTTGAATGACTGCGTTCTAATGGACTTTTTTTCATTTCATGATAAATAATTTTTAATTAAAGTGCATTATCCTCCCGAACAAGATACACATCGATATTGAGTTGGGACCTGGGCTTACTAGAAGCCAAAATGGGCGAGGACCATTCTCTGGATATAAAGTTTAATGGAGTTCTAAAATTCCATACCCCTTTTAAAATCAAGGACGAGCCTGTTCGCCTAGTAGTATTGATTCAGACTTATCGACACCTTTCCAAGCACTAGACCAATACAAATTTAGTCCAATACCTGTTCCTCTTCTTAGCAAAGAAATCCAGACTCAAATGCGAAACGCTAAACAACAAGCCCGCCTTGGAGAACCCCGAATTACGCCCTAGTAGACAACCAGACCAACCCACTCATGCAATGCCTATGAATTTTTAGTAATAGTAGCAAGTCACATAAATCAAAGGAAAAACCTAATTCCTCAGTACTTGAATAATCTACCAGATAGGCGACCAAGGTTGCTCAATTAACAGGCTTGAACCGCAATACAGTTAATAAGTATTTACTACTAATAAGAAAAAGAATTGCTGAAGAATGTGAAACGGAATCCCCATTTTTGAGAGATATCGAAGTCGATGAGAGTTTTTTGGAGCCCGGCGGGTGTTAGAGGGAAAAGAGGTCGCGGAACCAGCGGCAAAACTATCGTCTTCGGGTTACTAACGAAACGGTAAATTATATACGGAAATAGTTCCTAACTGCACCAGGGCCAAGCTACAGGCGGTGATTCAGGGCAGGGTAGACTTAAAAACCTACTTTTTATGTAC
Organism: Nitrospinaceae bacterium; assembly: GCA_012961055.1. Taxonomy (GTDB): domain Bacteria; phylum Nitrospinota; class Nitrospinia; order Nitrospinales; family VA-1; genus LS-NOB. Next base: position 1,640 of record DUAA01000272.1, on the reverse strand, counting down.
ATCTTAAAGGGTGTGAGCTTAGGTTCAACCGTCGAGATGAAAACATGTGTCAATTACTATTAAAAATTATCAAAAAACTGCTTACTAACTAGTCATGAACCTTGTTTTAATATAGACTGAATTTCTGTAGAACAGGTTTTTATAGTACCTTGTCAAGGACCTGTTGCTCTCAAAATTTTGAGGAGATTATTAGTGAATACCCGCTCCAAAATTCTTCAGGATGTTCAGAACTATTACGGAAAAATTCTTAAAACCAACAAGGATCTTCAGACCAGCGCTTGTTGTGCTGATGATTCGATGCCTGAATATTTACGTCCCTACTTAAAGAATATACATGAAGAGGTACAGTCAAAATTTTATGGTTGCGCTTCGACTTTCCCTACAAGCCTGACCGGGAAAACGGTGGTGGATCTCGGTTGTGGTTCTGGACGTGATTGTTACCTGCTGGCACAGGTGGTCGGTCCTACAGGGATGGTCATCGGCATAGACATGACAGAGGAACAGTTAGAGGTTGCCCGAAAACATGTTGACTTCCATACCCAAAAACTAAATCTGGAAAAACCTAATGTTGATTTCCGCAGGGGCTGGATTGAAGACCTGACTTCGGCAGACCTAGAGGACAATTCCGTGGATGTTGTCATCTCCAACTGCGTAATCAACCTTTCTCCGGATAAGGAGAGTGTATTTCGTGAAATCTTTAGGGTTCTGAAACCCGGTGGTGAAATGTATCTTTCAGATATTTTTACCGGACGGCGTGTGCCAGAGTCTCTGACAACTGACCACGTTTTATTGGGCGAATGCCTTGGTGGAGCACTTTATATAGAAGATTTTAGGCGAATGATGAGGAAGGCTGGTTGCCTCGACTACCGAGTTGTATCCAAAAATCCCATCACTCTCGACAATGAAGATATTCAGCGTAAGGCAGGTATGATCGATTTTTACTCAATGACCGTACGCAGCTTCAAATGTGATTTTGAAGACCTTTGCGAAAACTTCGGCCATGTGGCCTATTATAGCGGTAGTATTCCTGAGTTTCCGCATGGCATCACCCTTGATGACCATCATTACTTTCCGACCGGAATTCCCATTCCCATTTGTGGTAATACAAGTAAGATGCTTAGCGAAACTCGGTTCAGCGATCACTTCAATGTAATTGGGGATTTCTCGACACACTACGGACCCTTTGATTGCATTACTCCTCAAGCCTCGGAAGGTATCCCCTTAAACAAAGATGGTGCCTGCTGCTAAGGAATAATGGCAAGCCAAACCATTGATATTTTATGTAGTCAGTGCGGAACTTTTATAGTTCGGTATAAGAAAAAAGGATCTGGACAATTGATAAGGCTTTATCTCGATATGATTAAAGAGCCTGATTTTATTTCGCGTTTAAAATCCTTTTCTAGCAAATCGGATCTCCAGGTTTTGGCTTGCATAAACTGTGGAAACCGCGTTGGACTTCCCTCTATTCACGGAGGAGATCGTTTGGCATACCGCATGATAAAAGGATCATTCAGAAGGAAACGTGGAAATTAAATGGAAACCATTTTAGTCGTCCCTGAAAAACCCTGTTTTTCAGGGGATCATGTGAAAAATGAGCGGATTTTTTATGCGTTGACGTATTGAGAGAACGGGTCTTGAAC
>DUAA01000271.1 GCA_012961055.1 Nitrospinaceae bacterium | reverse complement strand
TGGAATGGTCACCAATAAACCGGCGATTAGGTTTTTTTTAAGTGCTTTTTTGAGCATGAATTATTATGGGTTTCTGTTATCCATTTTTCATTTGTTTCAAAGTTGCAACAAAATTTTTGACTTTAGTGGACAATGCCGGGTGACCGGTTCCGCTCAAGTCAATAAAGCGTTGATAAAAATGAATTGCGGATTTTTGGTTGCCTTTTGTTTCGAATAATGCGGCTAAGTTATAATTAGTAGCATCATAGTTGGTTTCGATCCTAAGAGCTTGGCTCAGGTTGTCTTCTGATTATCCCAACTGGTCTAAGAGATCATAGACAACTGCGAGGCTGTTCAATGTGTCCTAATTTTCAGGCTCAATTGAGATTGCTTTTTAGTGATTTCGAATCGTGCTAGGAACATCCTTTTTTGAATATTATACCACGCCTATTGTAAGGCTTTGAGTAATTAGAGCTCAAATAGATAGCTTTCAGGAACTCGAAAATGGTTAAGTTTGGAATTATTCAGGCAGGCAGTTGGCACATATCCTGTTGTTGGAGTTTTGTTTGGTTTTTAGAGTTTCCATCTGAGGGGCCATTTTGTCCTTTGGGCTGATGATAGCGAAAAACTTTTCCTTCATAATTAGTGATGACCACTTCGTTTCCGTTGTGTTCAATGACACTGTTGGGCAGCAGTCTTACTTTGCCGCCTCCGCCTGGAGCATCGATAACAAAATAGGGTACTGCCATCCCGGAGGTGTGGCCCATGAGGTCTTTTATTATGTCGAGTCCTTTTTGAACGGATGTACGGAAATGGTCTGTCCCTTCCGTCATATCTGCCTGATAAATATAATAGGGTTTGATGCGGTTTTTAAGTAGTTTCAGCATCAACTCTTTCATAATTGTTGAATTGTCATTTACTCCTTTTAATAGCACTGTCTGGCTACCTAAAGGAATTCCGATGTTTGCAAGCATGGCACAGGCTTTTTCTACTTCCGGAGTGATCTCTGCTGGGTGGTTAAAATGCATATTAAAATATAAGGGATGATATTTTTTTAATATCGAGCACAGAGTTTCTGTGATCCTAGCTGGCAAGGTTCCGGGAACCCGTGTACCAATTCGAATGATTTCCAAGTGTGGGATCGATCTCAGTTCGCCGAGGATTCTATCCAACTCTCTATCCGGGACCAATAGAGGGTCTCCGCCAGACATGATCACATCACGAATTTCAGGGTTATTGCGGATATACTCAATTCCCTGTCGCAGGGTTTCACGGGTGACGATTCCAGGAAAGCCAATTTTTCGCTTTCTGGTGCAGAACCGGCAAACAATAGGGCATTGATTGTTAATCATCAATAGTACCCGGTCCGGGTAACGGTGAACCAGTTCCGGGACCGGCATATCACCTTCTTCATTGAGCGGATCGGAGACCAATGATTCCCCATCAATAATATCGTCCAACTCCTCAAGAGTGGGAACGACCTGTTTCCACAAAGGGTCGTTGGGGCCTGTAATTTGATTCAAAAAATATGAATTGATGCGAATGGGATAGATTTTCCCAACCTTCTTCAGCTTTTCTCTATATTCAGGAGACTCGGGAATAAAAGGTAGGTCTTCAACCTTTACCGCGCTCTGGCTAAGTTGTTTTTGCCACGACTCCATGTTTTTTCCTTACTTTATGGGAATTAAGAATTGACCGGATAGGTCTTTTTTAAATAGTCGATAATTTCGTATTCATCGTCAAGGATGACATCACCATCCACTAAAACTGGAACGGCAGTTTGACCTGACACCTTGTAAACTTCTTTGCGTTGTTGGTGAGGCCATGGGACTTCAATTTTTTCATATTCCAAGCTCATTTGAACCATAACATCTCTAACCATTGCGCAGTAACCGCATCCATCTAGGTTGTAGAGTTTCATCATTTCAAGCCTACCTTGAGTTTTTTAATGCGCAGGGAACCATCACCGCGTCTACCATACCGTGAATTTTCTTTTTATTCTGGGGACAAAGTGTGGCAAGAATGCCCGCCAGATGGGTAGTACCTTCTACCACAAAATAATAAGGTGTCAGCCGCACCCGGCTCTGAATCGTCTCTATTTGGCCCGACTTTCGATCCAAATAGGAAATAGGTACTCGCTTACCCTTGTAAAACTTCTGTAATATCGATGTCCGCTGGGGAAACTTTTGTAAACCTTTTTCCAGCGTTTCCTGCCAGACTTCACCGGAAACATCGTGACCTACCACTACTCCTCGACTCCCCCAAGAATCCGGTGAGAAGCCCGAAGGTTTAACCACCATTTCCCGTTCTTTTTGGGTCAAATCCTTCAATTCCTGCCAATCTTGGATCGGGCGCTCTTTCACCTCTAGCTCGGGGATCACTCCATAAGGAGGTAGGGGAGTAGAATCCAAAATCCATGTCTCTGGGATTAGATGAGATAAGGCATTAAAAGTTTCAGAACCCAACGCTTTTCCCCAATCTAACTTTAGGGAGGGATGATGAAACAATGCAAAACTGAGCTTTTCTTCCAAATAAGCCTTAAAAGGAGGGGTAGTTATGATCTGGCCTTTTTTAGCTGCATACATCAGTAATTCAGATTTTGGGATATTTTTGAGATCAAACAGCTCGAAAAAACGATAGAGGATATCAATTCTGAGCCATTCCCCTTTATGTTGGATAAATAACCCCTCTTCACGAAATTGCACCTCTTTAGGATGAACCGTATAGACGCTTTTATCCTTCAAGAGGGTTGTAAGCCATTCCATCTCACTACGATAATCTCCTGCTTCGTCCGAGACGACTATGGCTACACAGGGGTTTTCTTGCTTAGCAAGAGATTCGACCATTTTGTGAAATAGGGTCGGGATCCCACCTTCAGAATCGCCAATAATCTGCCATAAAGGGTTTTTATAAAGGGACATGAGTTCTGCTGTCAGGCCAAATCCTCCCGGGACCGAATCCAGTTCGGTAACGGCGAATCCGTCTTCGGTTACAATCACATCGGGTCGAATGATAGATGGTAAGGTTCGGCGAAACCGTTTCATTCGGCCAAATTCAAGCAGATCCTGAGGTTTCCCTGCGTCTAAATATTGTGCGAACCATTTTGGGAATGTGCCTTTTACACTCCCTAGATAGAAATCGTTCCAAGCGGTGTAGAACTTGAGAAGATGCGGGCCAAGTTGATGGAAGAACTGCGTGTCTTCTGCAGAAAGAAAAAATGGTTCCGGCGAAATTCGCCAACTGTTTCCCAAGTCAGAAGAACTCTCCGAAAATAAACCGGAGTTAGTCAATGAGGCTTGGATTTCTATACAAATATTTTCAGGTTGGGCAATCATGAGTTATCAGACTAAAAAAGTTACCTGCAATTGTCAAACTTCTTGTTGCCAGGTAAGGTGTTACAATATTCATGCGATCATTGAGATAAGGATATTATGACAAAAGATTCAGAACAGAAAGAAATCATTCCACTTTTTCCTTTGCCCTCATCGGTGTTTTATCCCGGGACACCATTGCCTTTGCATATATTTGAACCCCGATACAGGCAAATGACTACCGATGCTTTGGAAGGTGAACGCAAAATTGGCATGGTTCTCCTAAAACCAGATTGGGAAGCGACCTATTTTGACCGTCCGGAATTATATACTATAGGCTGCGTGGGAAGCATTGAAAAAGAAATCCGTCATCCCAATGGAAAATTTAATTTTACCCTGGTTGGACTTCGCCGGTTTCGTATCTTAAAGGAGTTGGATGGAAAACCCTATCGCCGCGCAGAAATTAAACTTCTTGAAGAATTGAATGAACAGGAAATCGGTGAAGAACCTAATGTGACTCGTGACGGATTGATTGGCCTATACAGAGAGTTTATAAGTTTGATTCCGCAAGGCAACTCACTGAAAGAGGAACCAGATTGGAATCTGGGAGATAAACTTAGCCAATTTATAGATCGGTTTGCATACCGGATGGATCTTAATCTGGAGCAAAAACAAACTTTCCTCGAAGAACAGGATGTATTCCGTCGCGCGAAATTCCTGCAGGACTTTATAAAAATGAAATTAGACCTTATCCACCTCTCAAAAACCCGCAACGTCAACCCCGATTCCGCCTGCTGGAACTAACCCATCAGGCGTGGGACCAACTGGCAATAGATTTTATTGGTGAACAAATAGCTGTTCACGGTTTAATCAGTCCCTGCCAATTGCCTCCCCTGCTAAGGGGTGGGAATGATTAAACTCAGACAGGTCACTCCGCCATTGGCTTTTTCAAATTCGCTCATTTCCAGTTCGAAGGTTTTGAAGCCATGGGCGCGAATTTTTTCGCTGACATTTTGGAATCCTGCGGGCATCAGAATTCCATTCCCCAATGCCAGGCAATTGGCCGCATAAGATTCATTTTTGGCGACCTTAATCCAGTCCATTTGTTTCAAATGGGTAGTGTCGACTCTGGAAGGGTCCAGGATTAATAGGTTGTTGCCAAGAAAGGTCGTGGCGCTTTTGAGATGCAATCCTTCGGTAACTTCTACGGGGACTACTTTTTTAGAGGTGAGTTTGGAGAGTGCTTTCACGGCTTCTGGATTGGTGCGTTTTGAAAGTCCGACAAAAATAGTGTTGGGGGTGATCATCACGTCTCCGCCGTCGAGGGATGCTGGAGAACTTAGAGTCACACAATCACGGAGCTTTTTCAGTGCGGTGGCAGTATATTGAACTTCCTCCTGGCGCGAGGGTTCTTGCATCGGGCACAGAAGAATTTTATCTTCCAGAACAACGGCAGTATCTTCTACAAACGTGGCATCCGGTAAATGGTTTTTGGGAGGTAGGAATTCTACTTTTCCTCCTGCTTCTTTCAGGGTATTTACGTAACATTGGTGTTGGCGCAGAGCCGTGGCAAGGTCGATATTAACTTTTTGAGGATGCTCCGATATCGCCTGAGAAAATTTTAGTCCAGGTTTTCTCACAAACGCTGTGAACATAGAGTGTTCCCTTTATAGGCTCAATCACAGGTTGGAGTGTTCATCAATCGGGAGAAGTAGAGCATGGGGAAGAGCTTTTTGGATTTCCTAAAGAGTTTTAGGGCGGCTTTACTGGGTTTCAGTCCCGCTCCTATTCTTTCAGGTCTCGCAATATAAGTCAGCCCATTAATCAAGGTGAAATCGTGGCGGTTAAAACGCAATACTTTGCGATGATATTCGTTCGGGTGGCCAAAAATTTCATCTAGTTTAGGAACGAATTTTTCATCCATAGCATACAGTTCTCCATGCATCATTCCGGAATTATCAAGGGTAGGCTCAATATTTACCAGCCCTAGGTTTTCCAGGCCTCCATTATCGACAGGAATTTTGTTGAAAACCAATTGCCAGGCAGAGAGAGTCACTGAAGATTTGGAAACATATTCCAAGCCTAGTTCTTTAAAATGATCTTCATTGATAAGATCTCCATATCCGAAAAAATTTACGACATCAGCCATTATAAAATCTCCTGTTCCAAGTCATTTAACTTAGGGGTATTATTTAATTTCCCCTCAAGTGTACCGGGTAAAGAACTTGCCGGTTTTGAGGGAGTATGATAGTATCAAAAAATCGTCCCCATGTGATCGTCAATTTCAGTTTGATAGAAAATTTTTCAAACCTTGGTGGTTTTTGTTTGTAAGTTTACCTTTAGAAATCCAATTTCAGGGGATTATTCTTTATATTTTAAGGAGTTGTTTATGTCAGCCAAAGTAATTACAATTTCCGATGCCGAGTTTGATCAAACAGTTTTGAAGTCGGACAAGCCGGTGATGCTGGATTTCTGGGCCGAGTGGTGCCAGCCCTGTAAAATGCTCACGCCTACTGTTGAGGAGCTTGCTGGGGATTATGAAGGTCAAATTCTAGTTGGAAAACTTAATGTGGATGATAACCCAAATACAGCAACCACGTATGGTATTCGTGGTATTCCGACTCTCCTCTTTCTTAAGGACGGAAAGGTGGTTCAGCAAGTTGTTGGGGTAAAGTCTAAAGCTGAGATCAAAAAGGTTATCGAGGAAAACCTGCTGACATAAATGGCCTTTTTTGTACAGATTTGAACGAAATAAACTAAACCCCTTTTCCTGTTTGGGAGAAGGGGTTTTTATATTGCATAGAGAGAATGATCATCCCCTTTATAAAGAGGGGCGTGATATTTGCGGGGGTGTTTTTTAGCCTTTCAGGTACCGATTAGATAGAAGTGTAAACTGGGTGCAATCCCAGATTTTCGATCATTTCAATATCTCTTTTAGGATCCTGTCCTTTGGTAGTGAGATAGTTGCCCCCCAGAATACCGTTGGCTCCAGCGGAGAAAAGTCGCTCCTGATTATCAATAAATACCTCTTCTCGTCCTCCACAGACGAACAGGTCGATTTTCGGTAAAACTAGTCTTAAAAGAGAAATGGTTCTAAGGGCTTCATATTGTTCCATGGGTTCAAGATGGTCCAAACCGGTTCCTTTAATCGGTTTAAGAAAGTTTATAGGAAACGATTGTGTTTCCAAATCGCGAATGGAAAAAGCCAGCTCTGCTCTTTGTTCGAACGTTTCCCCCATTCCGAAGATTCCGCCTACGCAGACTTGCAATCCCGCTGCCTTGGCATTTTGTATCGCATTCACCTCATCTTCGTAGGTATGAGTCGTGACAATTTTATCAAAATGGCTTTTTGCTGTTTCCAGATTATGGTGACACCGATCCAGCCCAGCTTCTTTCAGTTCCTCCAAATGTTTTAATGGCATTAGACCCAGAGAGCAACATGTTTCAAGCTGAGTTTCAGCTTTAATTCGTTTAATGGCCTCAATCACTCGATCTAATTCTTTTCGATCATCGAGAGAAGTTCCCGAGACAACGATAGAGAATTCGTTGGATCCAAAGGCTTCTGCCTCTTTAGCGGCCGCGACAATTTCATCAACATCCATCAACCCGTATTCCGGTGAGTCGGTCTGGAATGAGCTGGATTGAGCGCAGAAGGAACAGTCTTCCACGCACCGGCCAGATTTGGCGTTGACGATGGAGCAGATTTTAACATCCTGTCCTTTAAAGTGTTCGCGGATGCGACCGGTCCCGACAAAGAGGTAGTCCAGTTCCTCGTGGGTCAGGGATTCCAGTTGCAAAACCTGTTCATGAGAAATCGATTCACCTTTTAAGGCGGTTTCGACCATATTATCTATCAATTCCGTACGCATAGAATTTGTCGCTCTCCAATGGATTTATATGATGACCTTATCATAGTGTTTCTTTATTCATAACTCAATAGTTTCACCAAATCTTCTACGGTGTGGACAGGAGCCAGGCAGGTACCCTGTCGGCAGACATAAGCGGTTGCTTTTCCATTCACCAATTTACGATCTTTCAGTAGGGGAATGATAAGTCCCGCCTTTTCAGCTTCATCTCCATAAGCGAAAGCAAAAACGGCATTGGGGTAAAACCCTTTACGCAGGGTATCCAAAAATTCCTGAGTTGCCGGATCGTTCCTCTTTCCCACCACGGCAACTTCTTTAAGTCCACCGAGATACAAATGCAGGGCCTGGAGCATGAATGCGGAGTTGAGACCGTACTCCATAAGTTCTTCATTAAAACTTAAAAAAACTTTTTCAGCTTTGAGGGAAAGAGAAGGGTCAGCCAAATAAGCAGAAAGTCTGAGCAGGGCGAAGGCAGCGTTGCTATTTCCGGAAGGTTCCACCCCATCGTAGCCACTGACCTGCCGTACAAGGAGCGCCTCTCCGTCGCTGGCGGTTTCGTGATAGGTCCCGTCATCACCCAGGAATTTTTCATCGACTCTTTGCATCAGCTCGCGGGCCGTTTGAATATAGTGAGGTTCATGAGTTGCTTCATACAAATCCAGACATGCGGTGGCAGTGGCAGTATAATCGAATAGGTATCCATCATACCGGGCTTCTCCCTCTCGATAGCGTCGAAGAATTTTTCCCTCAGGTGTTCTTAAATTAGAGAGTATGAATTCCATCGCGCGCGCAGATTTTTTAATCCGGTCTGCATCATCCAGTACTCTTCCTGTTTTTGCCATGGCACTGATCATCAAGGCATTCCATGAGGTGAGCACCTTGTCGTCCAGTAAGGGGCGAATTCGTTTACTACGAACCTCTAATAGCTTATCGCGGGCGATTTGAAGTTCAACATCGGCATTCTGCATACCAGCTTCCTTGGCGACGGTTTCCAGACTGCGAGTGATGTTTAAAATATTATTTCCTTCAAAATTTCCCTCTTTGGTAATGTTGTAATAGGGAATCGCTATACTGGCGGTTTTTCTTCCCAGGATTTTTTCCACTTCCTCTTGCGTCCATACATAGAATTTGCCCTCAACCCCTTCACTGTCCGCATCTTCGGCACTGAAAAAAGCTCCTTCCACAGAAGTCATATCCCGGTCTATATAGCGCAGAAGGTCGTTGGCAAAATTGGCAAACTCTTTTTTGCCAGTGACCTGATAAGTTTCGATCAGGGCGGTGGTGAATAAGGCATTGTCATAAAGCATTTTTTCGAAATGTGGCACCAGCCATTTATAATCCGTGCTGTAACGGGAAAGCCCTCCTCCGATTTGGTCATAAACCCCGCCGAATTTCATAGCTTTGAGAGTGTTTTCTGTCATCGCCAAACTGTTAGAGTTGCCGGTCCGGTGGTGTAGCCGGAGTAGGAGCGAAAGTCCCATAGAAGGGGGAAATTTGTTTTGTTTTTGAAACTGAAAACCATGGTTGAGACGGTCATAATGATTTTCAAAAAGTTCGAGAGCTTTATCTTCGCCTTCAAAACCTAAATCATCCAGTGCGGCGGTACTTTTTTCACGAACAGAAGATTGGCGGATAAAGCTCATTACGGCTTTAGTTTGCTTTTCAATTTTGTCCTGTTCATTCGTCCAGGTTTTGATGAGAAATTGCAGAACGTCAAGGAAGGAGGGTAGGTTATAGCGTCGTTCGGGCGGGAAATAAGTGCCTCCATAAAAAGGGACCGCGTCCGGAGTCATAAACACATTAAGAGGCCATCCGCCCTGCTGACCCAAAGCCTGTATGGACTGCATATAAATGCTATCTACATCGGGTCTTTCTTCGCGATCCACCTTGATGCAGACAAAACTTTCATTCAGCACTGCCGCCAAAATAGGGTCTTCAAACGATTCACGCTCCATCACATGGCACCAATGACAGGTGGCATAACCGATGCTCACCATAACGGGAAGATTTTTTTCTTTGGCTATTTTAAATGGAGCATCGCCCCACGGGTACCAATTGACCGGGTTGTGCGCATGTTGCAAAAGATAAGGACTCTTTTCTTTAATAAGCGAATTAGTATAACCGTGTTCAACCATAATATTTAGTTTTATGAATAAGGGTTTTCATGTAAGCAGTAAAAACAAATCCCCCCAACCCCCGTGGTGTTCAACCTTGGTGCTCGTGCCTGAAACGGGTACTTCGTGGAAGGGGACGCTTCAATGAACCCCTCTTTTTCAAAGCACCTGTTCTAGGCATGAAAGCTTCGGAATGAGATGCCACAAGGGGCTGGAATGATTTACAACCTGTAGTGCAATTTATGGACTAAAGTTTTTCAAAACGCTGGAAAAAATCTGGGAACGATTTTTCTACGCATTGGGGATTTTTAATATGAACTCCTGGAATTTTCAATCCAGCCACCGCGAAACTCATAGCCATGCGATGATCGTTATAAGTTTCAATTCTTGCCCCTGAATATTTTCCTGGCCGAATTACGAGATAGTCTTCCCCGGCTTTGACCTCCGCGCCAAGGCGGGTTAATTCATTCGCCAATGCTGAGATACGGTCCGTTTCCTTGATCCTCAGGTTTCCAATGCCCTGAATCACAGTTTTGCCTTCGGCAAATAGAGCTATCACCGCTAAGGTCTGGACTGCATCGGGCATATTATTCATATTGATGGTGATTCCCCTCAAAGGGTTTCCTTTTAAATACAATGAGCGGGTTTTTTTTTCTACCTGGCAACCCATTTTTTCCAGAACAGAAGTGAATTGAGCATCTCCCTGAACACTGTCGGAATTGATGTCTTGGAGAGTTATCTCTCCTCCCGTTACCGCTGCTGCGGCTAAAAAATAAGAGGCACTCGACCAGTCGCTTTCTACCCGGTAGGTTTGAGCTTTGTAACGATCTCCTGTTTTGACCTTGAAACATTGGTAATTCTCATTTTCAACATGGACCCCAAAGGTCTTCATAATGTCGAGCGTAATGTCGGCATAAGATTTAGAGGTAAGATCTCCTTGAATATTTACGCAGGTGTCATTTTTAAAATAAGGGGCCGATAGCAAGATAGAAGTAAGATACTGGCTGCTTTTATCACCGGCCAGTTTCATCTCGCCTCCCGGGACCTCTCCACCTATGATGTCTATTGGCGGGCAACCGTTGTTATTAGCTGATACAGCTTTGATTCTCATTTGTGTCAGACAATCT
>DUAA01000270.1 GCA_012961055.1 Nitrospinaceae bacterium | reverse complement strand
CTAGCTATTACGAACCTCTCAGCCCAGAAAGCATCACCACCAAGCAGGATACGCTTTTCCTTATGCGTAGGACAGAGGTGTTGTGTAGAAAATGCGATAGTCATTTAGGCCACGTTTTTGAAGACGGGCCGGCACCTACTGGACTCCGCTACTGTATTAACTCCGCCTCGTTAGTCATACAAAAAAAGAAATCTGACTGATTCCACCTCTTCCAGTAAGACCACTTACCAAAAAAATCAACGTGTGAGGATGGAACGCATATCAGGCAAACCAGTAGCTCACTAAAGAAGGTAACTCCTAGTTTTTTTATCCCGTATAATGGCCGTTCTCGATTTGTGATCATAAGAAATACGGATGGGTGTGTTGCCCAGAAAATCCATTATCGGAGAGTTCTTCAGTTTTGAATACAATCCAACTTTTCAGACATTTTTTCCAAAGCCTTTGAAAATACAGCGTGAAGTTCGGAACGAATTTTTTTTGAATCGTACTCCACCATGGAACCGCCACCATTTAAAAATTCCATCTGGGCATTGATCTTGGAACAGGCAAACCGTTTTTCTTTCGCTTCAGAGCTCTGCGATAACATGAGATCACAAAATTCAATACCCGCTTCTATCGACTGAGCTAGCTGCGGATTAATTTTAAAGCCGCGACTCTCCAAGTGATCACTAATTGCTAGCACTTTTTTGAATTCAATCGCCGCATTTTCATAGTCCTTATCCAGCACATACTGAAGAGACTTCATCATGGCCAGTTCCTTATTTCCTCGAAAATGCGTATAGGGAGCCGGTTGTTTGAAATAACTACTTTCCAGTTCGATCAGCAATGCGATAGCGTTCTGTCGACTCTTCTGGCGTGACAAAGAATTCTCAGGAGGTAGATTTCTGTTCTCTGGGTTGATTTGCTCGGAAATATAAAACCAGGCCAACGTCTTCAGTGCCAGAGGCCGAGCCGCCGCACCATTTAAAATTGCATGTTCAATATGATTCAAACCAACGAGCCGAAGGTCTTTCCCTCCTTGCATAATGAGGTTAACTAATCCTCCAAGCCGACTATTTCCATATCGATACATTCCAAGACCAAAGTGTGCATCCACGAGTTTTGGGTTTAAAACAAGGGCCTTTTCCAGATGAATGTCGGCCTGAAAGCCATTGATCAAAGCCGTAAGAATATTGCCCTTCCCATACTCAAAAATACCAATATAGCCTTCTGACGCCCCCAAATATAAATTCGCATCGGCTTTTTGATCTTGATTACTGGAGTCATCGAGAAGGATATCCTGCGCTAAAGCTTTCACCTGCCTGCTATGATACATAAATTTTGCGGTGATTTTTTTATCCTGGTATTTACTGGTAAAAGCTAATGTATGGCAAAGTTCTCCTAATAATCCGGCGTAATTGAAATGGAATTTCATCAATTCCACGCGATTTTTCAGGGAAGGCACTGCGGATTCTAAACGGTTAATTTCGCCAGAAAACCGCGCGAACCATTCATCAAAATTGTAGTACATAGCATCCTTAAGCGCCAAAGAAGTCGTTTGTTCTGCAGTCAAGCGACCCGGTTTAGAGGCAAATATTTCCTGAGCATTGGCAAGAACCAAAGTAAAAAATAAAATTCCTGCCAAGAGAAAACAAGGAAAGGTCTTTATCTTCACCATATTTTCAAATATCCATTGATGGAATCAGAATTTAGATTTTGTAGGACGGCGGAGGAGGAGCTGACGAATCTGACCAACTCGTTGAAAATCTTCCTGCTTCATAAAAAGTTTTTCGGCTTTCTTTAAATAGGGGAGAGCCTTATCTT
>DUAA01000269.1 GCA_012961055.1 Nitrospinaceae bacterium | reverse complement strand
GGACCTACTGATTAAGAGTCAGTTGCTCTACCAATTGAGCTAACGGCCCACGCTAATTTTATTTTTTATATGCCCTAAAAACCTGCCGTATTGTACTCAATCCCCCTCTATCTCGCAAGGTTAGCTTACCCTTACTACCCAAAGCAGTGAACCCGTCACATTTCCATCCTTTCAGGGCACAAAAATTCAGATTAAATTCACGTCAACAACTAAACTTATCTTAGCTTAATGAGTTTCTTGCCCCTTCTTGCCAAGTACGGCTAACAGTCAACCCAGTACCCCTGCCAACACATGATATTGCGCAGCACTGATCGTTGCGGAGAGGCCGCCTGCTATTAATGACAAGAACAAAAACTGGTAGGCCTTATTTCTATCCTCCCGCATTTCTACAATATCGATCAGGAATGAAACAAAGATCAGTCCAAAAAAAAACACCTTGGCCACATCAGGGAGAATGGATTCCACCGATTGGACCGCCTCAGCTTGTTGGCTAATCCAACGTTCCTGAAAGATACCGATGCCGTAGAGGGCCATCAGCATAAAGGCCCAGATCTGTCGCAAGAGTATTTTTGTTTCTTCAAGATTATACTTAGCCACAGAACCTCTTTAAAGACAGGGTCAAAAAACCTTCGCATCTTCTACTACCAAGAATCATCCTATAACCGTGTAGACAATTGAGTTTATTCAGAACGCCCTGAAGTCAGGGTGATTATCCGCATAGCTTTGGATCATTTTCCCAAGCTAAATAGATATGGTATAATTTTACCAGTTCCCATATATCTAACTATAAGAATTAAGAACAATTTTGCGCTCCCTATTTATAGGGGTGTTTAAACAGTATAAACAAAAGTACTTAAATCAATTACAACCTTTTTATGAAGGAAGCAAATATGGCTATCAGATTAGGAGATACTGCGCCGGATTTTACGGCAGAAACTACAGAAGGAACCATTGAGTTTCATAAATATCTGGGCGATTCCTGGGCCGTCTTATTTTCTCACCCCAAAGATTATACCCCGGTTTGCACAACAGAGTTGGGCCGGGTAGCCAACTTGACAGGTGAGTTTGAAAAACGCAACGTCAAGGTTCTTGCCTTAAGCGTAGACGACGTGGAATCACATAAAGGGTGGGTCAAAGATATTAACGAAACACAGAATTGTGCGGTGGGTTTCCCCATCATTGCCGATTCTGATAAGAAAATCGCTGAAATGTATGACATGATTCATCCCAATGCATTGAACAACTTGACAGTGCGGTCTGTTTTTATCATTGCACCGGACAAAACGGTCAAACTAACACTCACCTATCCTGCATCAACGGGTAGAAACTTTGCTGAGATTCTTCGTGTTATTGATTCACTGCAGCTCACCGCTAATTACCAAGTAGCCACCCCCGTTGATTGGAAACATGGCGATGATTGTGTGGTCGTCCCCGCAATTAAGACGGAAGATATTCCCGCAAAGTTTCCCAAGGGGCACAAAGTGATTAAACCTTATTTGCGTACCACGCCGCAGCCTAACCTTTAGTCGGTTTTTTCCAGGCAAAGCGGGCAGAAATGCCCGCTTTGTTTTTTTATACCATGAGCGATAAAAAGGCCCTCGGCCAAATTTCACAGTTGATCCAATTATTGACCGACCGTGACGAGTTTGTCCGGCAGAAGGTTCAAGCCCTGTTGGTCGAACTGGGAGAAGATGCCCTACCCTTTCTGGAAATGGCTGTCCGCAGTGAGGATATTCCTCTGCGTATTCAAGCCCAGCAAGTAATCAACTCAATATTCCCTATAAAACTTGGGACAAAATTTCGCCAATTGTCTCAAAAAGGACTCAGCCATGATGTTGATCTAGAAAAGGGAATGCTCTTAATCCTGGAGTTTGGTTATCCCGACTCTGACCCGCAAGCCTGTAAAGAGAGCCTGGATTCATTGGCACATCGGCTTGAGCAGAATTTAGCCCCGAATGCCGACCCCACTCAAATTATTGTCGCGTTAACAAAATTGCTTTTCCAACAGGAAAATTTTAAGGGGAATCATAATGATTATATGAACCCTGACAACAGCTATCTTAATAAAGTTCTGGAATATAAAACCGGTTTACCTATTACCCTTTCAGCTCTATGCGTTTTGGTTGCAGGCCGACTGGATTTGCCTATCGTTGGTGTGGGCCTACCGGGCCATTATATTGCAAAATATAATCTTCCGCAGGGTGGTATTTATTTTGATCCTTTTCATCAGGGGCGCCCCCTGACTCGCGCGGACTGCATTAAAATTGTTGAACAATTCGGCCAGACTTTTGAGGAACATTTCCTGTCCCAATCCACGAACCGGGAAACTCTGGTACGGATGATAAATAACCTGGTCCAAGTTTATAAAAGTACTAATGAACTTAAAAAAGCTGATGCTTTATTAAGTTATATCAAGATTCTGTTGAACCCTTCCCCCCTATCAGAAAAAACCCGAGGAAAATAAATGACAGCCTACGTTGTTGTAACTGGAGCAGGCTCCGGAATTGGCAGGTGTATTGCGCAAGCCTTGGCAGAACAGGATTTTTCCCTCTTCTTATTAGGTCGCAATTTAGAAAGTCTGGAAACCACCAAAAAACTCTTAAAAAATTCCGACCAACACCAATGCCAAACTTGCGATATCAGAAAACCTGATGAAATTCGCCAGGCCCTGAAAAATGTTTCCTCTCTTTATGGTCTCATTGCTAACGCGGGTATTGGCGGCGAGAACCAATATGGAGAACAGGATCGCTGGAAAGAAATAATGGATACCAATCTGACTGGAACCTATCAAACCATTCAGGAATGCCTTCCTTTTCTTAAGAAAAATTCCGCACCGTTTAAAAAAATAATTATCATCTCATCCATTCTGGCAAGATTAGGGGTTCCAGGTTACTCCGGTTATTGCGCATCCAAAGCAGGCTTACTGGGCCTTACTCGGTCCCTGGCTGCAGAGCTCAGCAACGAAAGAATTTTAGTGAATGCTTTATGTCCCGGTTGGGTCAATACCGATATGGCTCAGGAAGGGTTACAGGGTTTTGCCGATGCCTTAAACGTGTCCAAAGAGGAAGCCTACACAGAAGCAATGAAACCGGTTCCATTGGGCAAGATGTCTAAACCCGAAGAAATCGCCCAATTTGTTGCTTATTTGATTTCGCCAGAGCAGACGTCCATTACCGGGCAAACTCTCGACATCAATAACGGCGCACTCATGCCCTAACCAACGATTCGCGGGACTCTACTTGCAACAGTTTCTCTGGTGAAAAAGAGTTACCTCAGTTTGACCAGGTATTGCTATCGGCCAAGGGATTAAACCTAAAATTTGATGATAAAAAGGATTTTTGGATATTTAGCAAGTCACACACGATCTCTTCCATGCTAGTGGGTTGCGGAGTCAATGGTTCAATATCAGCGGCTTCTTCTGGCAACCGCGACCCTTTATTTATTTTTCTCCAATCCTATAAATTCTCCAGGCGGGGATTGAGTTTGTCTTTTTCAGAGAGAATGGGGTCCGATACAGGCCAGTCAATGCCAATATCAGGATCGTTCCAGATAACACCTTTTTCTTTATCGGCAGAATAATATTCAGAAACTTTATACAAAAATTCCGCCGTATCACTTAAAACACAAAAGCCATGGGCGAAACCTACAGGGACATACAACTGAAGATAGTTACTATCTGAAAGATTAAATCCCTGCCATTTTCCAAAGGTGGAAGAATTTTTTCTGATGTCCACTACCACATCAAATACCTCTCCCTGGATAACCCTAACTAGCTTACCCTGTTCCGGTTCTATTCGATAATGGAGTCCTCTTAAAACATTTTTTTGGGAGAGCGATTGGTTTTCCTGAACAAAATCCTCCTGAATTCCAAATTCGCGAAATTTTTCTTTTTTGAAACTTTCAAAAAATCGTCCTCGGCAATCGCTATGAATGGTAGGTTCAATGAGTAAAACCCCTTCCAGTTCAGTTTGGCTGACTTTCAAAATTTCTCCAATACAAAATTTGCGGACACTTCTAAAAAGTTCGGTATTTTAGTTACAGAAAATTCACAACAATCTATTAGACCTAAAATATCACTGATGGCAATAAAAAGTTATTATTAATTAGCTCGACGCCTAGCCGCGGAAATTATATAACCTAATCTCAGGGGTAGCAAACAACGTTGAAGATGAGAAACATTCCACAATCTGTTAGTATCAATTCCACTTAAAAACTATTGATCGAAACCTCTAATGAAAATAATACCAGCAGTAGATATTAAAGATGGACGATGCGTTCGACTGTCTCAGGGAAAGATTAATCAAGAAACCATTTATTCCAATGATCCTGTTTCGATGGCCAATCATTGGGATGAAGAAGGCGCGCAGCTTATTCATATTGTAGACCTAGATGGTGCCTTCCAGGGGTCACCCGTAAACTCTAAAATTGTAAAGGACATTATTTACGGTAGTTCCGTCGACATACAAATTGGCGGTGGAATCCGGAATCTGGAAACCATAGAAACGTATGTTAATGCCGGTGCATACCGAGTCATTTTGGGTACAGTCGCCCAGAAAGAACCTGAGTTTGTTGAAGAAGCCTGCCGTCGTTTCCCCGGAAAAATCATTGTTGGCATTGATGCCAAAAATGGTCTAGTGGCAGTCAAAGGCTGGGTTGAAGTTTCGGAACAGAAAGCTATTGATTTAGCCCAGAAAATGAAAAAATATGGCATTGCTGGTTTTATATTTACCGATATTAGTCGCGATGGCATGCTTCAGGGTCCCAACTTGGAAAGTATCCAAAGTTTTGCCGAGTCCACACAGTTACCGGTGATCGCATCGGGGGGAGTCAGCAATCTGGAAGATATTAAAAATCTGGCAAAATTAGAATCCTACGGTGTCGAAGGCATTATCGTTGGCAAAGCCCTTTACGACAAAGTCCTTTCCTTTAAAGAGGCGCGGGATACACTCCATGTTAGCTAAACGTATAATACCTTGTTTGGATGTCAAGAATGGCCGAGTGGTTAAAGGGGTCAACTTTGTTAATCTCCGCGATGCCGGTGACCCGGTAGAAATCGCTTCTGCCTATGAAAAAGAAGGTGCAGACGAATTGACTTTTTTAGATATTACGGCCTCGCATGAAAAGCGAAACATTATGCTGGATGTGGTCGCTCGTACTGCTGAAAAGGTCTTCATGCCTTTAACGGTTGGTGGAGGTGTGCGAACCTTGGATGACATTCGAAACCTTCTAAAAGCTGGCGCAGATAAGGTCGCCATCAATACTGCTGCCGTCAAGGACCCTGGTTTCGTCGAACGGGCCGCTAAACGTTTCGGGTGCCAATGCATCGTTGTAGCCATCGACGCCAAAAAGGTGAAACCAAATGACCCCAAATCCACACACCCCGAATGGGCTGCCAAACATGTGGAACTTTTATTGGGGAAATCTGATTCAACCCCTGTATGGGAAGTCTACACACATGGAGGAAGAAACCCGACAGGAATTCATGTTCAAAGATGGGCGCAACAAATGGAATCTTATGGTGCGGGAGAAATTTTACTGACCAGCATGGATCGTGATGGAACCAAAATTGGATACGATATAGAGCTTAACCGGACAGTTTCAGAATCAATCACCATTCCTCTTATCGCCTCGGGAGGTGCAGGAACTCTTGAGCACATGTATGAAGGCATCGTAAATGGAAAAGCCTCAGCCGTGCTGGCTGCTTCCATCTTTCATTTTAAAGAATTCACCATTCAGGAAACCAAAACGTTCCTTCAGTCAAAAGGCGTGACCATCAGACCCGGTTGACCTATTTCACACACCCATGTTTTAGCTCTAGTGTCTTGGATACACTATCCAGAGTGGCGGGGCTCCCAAATGGGAGAGTCCACATTTCTTTTCCATGGCCTATTGGGCAGTTAGTCAGAATCGGAATTTTCGGATTAGGAAAAATATCTGTAAAAACATCTTCAATCGTCCCTTCCCCTTTACCTTGCGGACGGCAGTTGATCATTTCCCCAAAAATAATTCCGCGCACACCCTTAAACTTCCCGGAATTTTTCAATTGCCACAACATTCCATCAACTCGGTACAAAGGTTCGTTGACATCTTCTATTAATAAAATTCTATTACGAGTTTGAATTTCATAAGGGGTATTTAGCGAACGGCACAGCAAGGTCAGACAACCACCGGTCAACTTGCCCTGGGCCATCCCTTTGGAAAACACTTTGACCCGGTTAGAGCGGAAAACCCTGCCCTTTACATCACCAGTTAATAATGTCTTAAATTGCCTCCGGGACTGCTTCATTTCAGCTCGACCAAAACTTCCGGCAACCATCGGGCCGTGAAATGCAATCAATCCGCAATTTTGGACCAAGAAATTAAGAAGCAGAGTTATATCGCTGGACCCTACTACGATTTTTGGATTAGCCCTTATAATTTTTGGTTTAAGATGTGAAAGAATTCGGTTGGAGCCATACCCCCCTCGAGCACAAAAAATCCCCCGCACCTCAGTATTCTGGAACATATCCATGAGATCCTGGGCACGAGCCTGGTCCGGCCCGGCCATATACCTGGAGCGAGCACAAACGTGCCGGCCCAACAAAGGCTTAAACCCCATACCTCGGATCACTTCCAACCCGGTCTCTAATTGTATCTTATCCACCGGACCCGCCGGGGCTACCACACCTACAACATCGCCCTGTTTCAAGTGGGGTGGACGGATAAGAGAATAAATCGAACTCGACATTACAAATCACGTTTAAAAGATTACAATATCGGTTGTTAGGGATCCAATTCTTAAATACTGAAAATGGATTCTGTCACCGCTATCATCCGAGTCAGAATGGGACCTACCCAGTTTCCCGGGAAAAACCTGTATCCTATTGTAACCACGCCCACGCTAGAGCATATCATTATTCGTTTAAAACAGGTGCCAAAATTAACCACATCCTTATGCCATCACTCATAGAATTTATTTGCTATTATCTTGGACAACCTCTAATTTAATTGCAATTCACACATTCCCTATGATATTTTTTTCCAATACATACTTTAAGATATTCTGTCTTCAAGTTTATTTCACTAGGCAGAGAATTAGATCCCCTTGAAAAAATAAGAGTTTTATGGAGCGCCTTGATGATCGAGGTTAAAAACCTTACCAAGCATTATGGCCCGAGAAGGGCTATCAATAATTTAACATTTCAAATTGAAAAAGGAGAAGTCGTTGGCTTTTTAGGTCCCAATGGGGCAGGTAAAAGCACGACCATGAACATTCTTTCATGCATCCTCCCCGCATCAAGTGGAACAGCAATAATTCAAGGGCACGACACCTTTGAACATTCACTTGAGATTAGAAAAATAATTGGATATCTACCAGAGACACCACCGCTTTACCCAGACATGAGTGTTCGTGATTACTTGCTGTTTGCAGCAAAAATCCGAGGAATTTCAAACAAGGGATGTAAAAGCGCTGTGGATAGAGTGATTGAAAAATGCTCATTGAAAGATGTCGGCCATCGTATCATCGAACGGCTCTCAAAGGGATATCAGCAACGAGTAGGGCTGGCGCAGGCTATGGTGCATGATCCTGATATTCTAATTCTGGATGAGCCAACCATTGGTCTCGATCCCATTCAAATAATAGAAATCCGAAAATTAATTCAACAACTTGCTGCCTCGCACACCATCATTCTCAGCTCACACATCCTTCCTGAAATCACGCAAATATGTAAACGGGTGATCATCCTCAACGAGGGGGAAATCGCTGCAGTGGACACATTGGATGGTTTGACTGCCTCATTGAGAAAAAGCGAACGTCTGTCTCTAACGGTCAGAAATGGAGACAGTGACATTGAGGAAAAATTGAACAGCTTTGAGCAAGTTCTTTCAGTGTTACCTGGCGAAAAAAATCAATATATTGTGGAATGTGAATTGAGTTCCAATCTTCAGGATGAATTCGCCCGCCTAGCTTTAGAAAATCAATGGGGCATTGTTGAGATTAAACCTATCGCCATGACATTAGAAGATGTTTTCCTCAAACTAACAATCGAAGAAAAGGATGTAATAGCATGAGGATGACTTGGATTATTGCAAAGAGGGATTTGGGATCATTTTTCAATTCGCCCATTTTTTACGTGGTAACCACAGTCTTTTTACTGCTCTATAGTTTTATATTTTTTAATATTCTAAATTTTTTCAGCTTTCAGAGTTTTCAGGCAGGACAACTCCAAGCAATGGGAATGAATCTGAACCTGAACGAAATGGTCATTGAGCCCAGTTTTCATAATATGTCTGTCATTTTATTATTAATCATCCCTATTATCACTATGCGTAGTTTTGCGGATGAGAAAAAAATGAAAACCTTCCGACTTCTACTATCTTCGCCGGTGCATCTCATCGAAATTATACTGGGGAAATTTCTGGCCTGTATGATTGTCGTAACACTGATGGTCTTGATTTCTGCCTATTCTATAGGCTTCCTTTTTCTTTTGGGAGAACCGGAACTGGGCCCTGTAATTACAGGCTACCTTGGTATTTTGTTGATGGCAGGTTGTTATGTTTCGGTCGGAATTTGTGCTTCATCATTAACAGACAACCAAATTGTAGCCGCCGTACTAACCTTCGGATTTTCCTTGTTCATGTGGGTTATTGGCTGGGGAGCTCAGGCCGCAGGCCCTACCACCGGCCAGATTCTTCAATATCTTTCCATTGTTGAACATATGGAACGTTTTTTGAGAGGTGTGGTTGATACCAGCGACCTGGTTTATTACTTGAGCTTTATCTTATTCAGCCTTTTTCTCTGCCACCGCGTTTTGGATTCCAATCGATGGAGATGAATCAATGAAAAAATTAGGTCCTATCGCGGGGTGGTTGTCTTTAATAACAGGCTTTATCGCCCTGTTTTTTTATATTGCCCTGCCCGATCTGAAAAACATAGCAGCTTCGCTGGCAGTCATCTTCCTGTTAAATGGGATTTTTTTCATCGCTGTCCAAGGTCCTATTATAAAGCAGAATCTTTCATCCCGTTCCGCTCTATATGGGGCAAATACTCTATTCCTGACCTGCATTTTTCTGGGCATATTGATATTTGCAAATATGCTTGCCTTTCGGCATAAACATCGTTTTGATTTTACCGAGGGAGGCTATTTTACCTTGGCGCCCCAAACCAAAAAATTCATTGCTGAACTGCCCCGTGATGTAAAACTAACCGCTTTTTTTCAGACCGAATCTCCTGAAAAAATTGCCTTTGCTAATTTGATTGCCGGCTACCTTGAGGAAACAGGCAATATCAAACTACAATATGTAGACCCTGACAAGAATCCTTCCATCACCAAACAATATGGCGTTACTACATATGGAACGATTGTCCTGGAAAGCGGAGACAAAGAAACTAAGGTTCAAAACACTTCCGAAGAAAATATCACAAACGCACTTTTAAAAGTAACTCGCGACGAACAAAAAGTTATCTATTTTCTTGAAGGGCACGGCGAAAACAACATAAACAGCACAGAAAATGAGGGCTACGCCTCCGCCAAACAAAAACTTGAGCAGGATGGATTTCTTGTCAAACCACTGTTACTGCTTCAATCGGGAAAGATTCCCAGTAATGCTTCGGTATTAGTCATTCCCGGCCCCAAAAAACCACTACAGGAAGAAGAAAAAGAAGCTATTGAGAACTATTTAAATTCTGGTGGCTCAATTTTTATGCTGATAGATCCAAAGTCAGCATCAGGCATGGAAACATTTCTTAAAAACTGGGGTATTGAACTTGGCGATGATATGGTCATCGACCCCATGTCGAAGCTTTTTGGTGGAGATTTTGCGGCACCCGTTGTCAATCAATACACAGCTCATGAAATCACCAGTGACTTTGTTCTTGCAACTATTTTCCCGATTATAAGATCGGTCCGGGAGATACCTAAAGCAGGAATTGACACAACCGAACTTTTAAAAACAAGTGTCAATAGCTGGGCAGAACTCGATTTTGATTCTGGAACTGTAAACTATGACGAGGGAAAAGATACCAAAGGACCGATACCCGTCTCAGTCATCGCCGTAAAAAACCTGGAAGATAAGAGTCCCAAAAATTCTAAGAGCTCAGGAAATTTGAATGCTTCTGAAACCAACAAACCAACCTTAAAGGCGACCCTGTTAGTTTTAGGAGACTCTGATTTTGCCAACAATCGGTACACCAACTTTTCAGGAAACGGCGATTTCTTCCTCAACACCATTTCCTGGCTTGCAGAAGAAGAAAACCTGATCTCCATTCGTCCTAAAGAAAGAAAAAATTCTCCCATTCAAATGACCCAGTCATGGGGATACACAATTTTCATATTTGGTGTCATCGTTTTTCCCGGCCTGGTTGCCACAATTGGAATTCGGTTCTGGTGGCGGAGACGTCGACTATGAAATTTAAGGGGACAGCTTTGATGACCGCTGTCTTCATGAGCCTGATTCTTTATTACTTCTTTGTTGACGTCCCCGCCAAGCAAAAAGAGAGCGCGGAAAAGGAGCAATCTGAAAAAATTATTCCTCTCGAAGCAGGAAAAGTGGTTGAGTTCTCTATAATCCGCAATGGCGATCCCGTCACATTAAAACGCAATATTTCTAAAAACTGGGACCTCACCCGCCCCAT
>DUAA01000268.1 GCA_012961055.1 Nitrospinaceae bacterium | reverse complement strand
GTAAATACCAGTGTGGTAACGAACGCGGGGGAAAGCCCCGACATCATCATGGCCTGTGCTAGCATGAGATCGAATGCAATGGGTAGGGGCATGAGGGTCCCCATAAAGGAGAGCAAACTAAGATTTACCAGGTTGACCGGTACACCGATCAACTTATCAAAACTCCAGAGATGGCTGGCCAGAGCGCCAACCAGGCCGGCCAATAGCATCAAGGGGACAGTGCGGGTGAAAATATAGCGCAAACTTTTCCAGTAATCCGAACTTACCGATTGGAAAGCCCTACCCCAGGGTTCTGGCTTCTCATCGAGATCGCAGACTGTGTCGAGATCAATTTCAGAGACCTGGTTTTCCAAGGTGGTTCGGGTTTTTTCTGAAATCAGGGGAACAATAATGAGGATCAAAATAAAAGTTGCCAACAATTTCATCACCGCCATGTAAAAAGGGAAAATCGAGAACAGCATAGTGATGACTATAATGTTCAGGGTAGGAGAACTGAACATAACCGCCAAAGCGGTTTCCATTTTGCTACCGGCTTCATACATTCCTTTGGCGATGGGGGCAACACAGTTGACACAGACTCCCAGAGGGGTACCCACGAACATTCCCATAAAGCTGTTACGAAAGCGCCGATCCGAAGACTGGCGAGGAATATATTTAAGCAGGGTATAGAATCCGGCAGCGAGAGCTAGGCCAAACGCCATTCCGCGCCAGTTGGTTTCATACCAATTTAGTGTGGTGTAGACCACTCGTATGATAAGATTTGCGTTTCTTGGAGCGTGAAAGTGGGCTTCGTGAGTGAGCGGGTCTTCAAAAGCCTCCATGCCAGATAGTGCGGCTTTGCTGTCCAAAGCTGGATAACGGGAAACCAGCCAAAAGCTGGTTGCTACCCCGATTAAAAAAATCAGTAGAATTATAAATTTGCGATTACGTGTCATTCAAACGTATTATCTAACATTTAGGAAAAGCTATTTTTACCCTAAAAAACCGTTGTAGGGAAACCAAATTTGTTCCCATAGCAGGGAGACCTTTGCATATGTCGCAAAAAATATCGAAGCATCTATGAAGTTATGAGAAGCTCTCCTGAGTAGTCGTGGAAACGAATAGTTACCTAAATTATGCTGAGATAACTCTTTGTTAGCCAGAAAGAGATATTGCGCATTGTACCCATTTTGGGCGAAACTTACGGAAGGGAATACCACAGGCCCACCCCTAGTGGCCTTCAGCCGAGAGTATTGTTTCTAGTAGTAAAAACCTATTGCCATTGAGTCTAGCGTCACGCTGGTGCCCGGTGGAGGAGAAAGATTTTGCAAACAGAAGATTTTGAATCCTCAAACCATTTCATCCAGAATATTATTGAAGAAGATTTAAGTGCCGGGAAATACCAAGGGCGGGTGCATACCCGTTTTCCTCCCGAACCTAATGGGTATCTGCATATTGGGCATGCGAAGTCCATTTGTCTGAACTTTGGGCTGGCTTCGCAATATTCAGGCAAATGCAACCTCAGGTTTGATGATACCAACCCTAGCAGGGAAGGAGAGGAATATGTACAAGCCATTATGAAAGATGTTCGGTGGCTGGGGTTTGATTGGGAAGACAGGCTCTTTTACGCCTCAGATAATTTTGATCAGCTTTACGATTATGCGATTCAGTTGATTGAGAAAGGAAAAGCGTATGTGGATGACTTGAACCCGGAACAAATTCGTGAATACCGGGGCACTCTTTCCGAACCGGGGCAAAATAGTCCCTATCGAGATAGGGTAGTGGAAGAAAACCTGGATTTGTTTAATAAAATGCGGGCGGGTGAGTTTGCAGAAGGTGACAGAGTCTTGCGA
>DUAA01000267.1 GCA_012961055.1 Nitrospinaceae bacterium | reverse complement strand
TCTATGCTGTTTTCGGCGACCCTCAACCATAGGGTTATGGAATTGTGCTACGAGCACATGAATAACCCAGTCCGGGTGGCCATCGAGCCTGAAAAAGCTGTAGTGGATCAGATCACACAGATACTCTATCACGTTGGACAACATGAGAAATTCAATCTCCTTCTCGGTTTGATGAAACAAGAAGCCGGAGAAAAAGTCCTGATATTTTGTAACACTAAAATTGAAGCAGAGATACTGGAGTGGAAATTAAACCACAACGGCTATAACGCCGGACAAATTAGCGGAGACTTACATCAGAAGGCGCGAATTCGGGTATTGGAAAAATTTCAGGACGGTGATCTGGACATCCTCATCGCCACAGATGTAGCATCGCGAGGACTACATATCGATAATATTACGCATGTCATCAATTATGATTTACCTCAGGATGCTGAAGATTATGTTCACCGTATTGGCAGAACCGCACGTGCAGGAAACAAGGGCACTGCGATCACCCTTTGCTGTGAAGAATTTGCTCAGCATTTGGAACGGGTCGAAATATACCTGAAAAACAAAATTCCCGTATCCTGGCCTGAAGAAGAATTGTTCCTAGAGGAAAAAGAAGGTAAACCTCCCACCCGAAAGCGACGGGGTCCACCCAAAGTGAAATTCAATAGTAACCGGTCTAACGTGAAGCGACCACCACGTAGACCACCCCACTCCCGTAGGAAGGAACTGGCAAAGACTCGTTGAACCGAGAAAACTTTTTACTTGCCATCCTCTAACGAGAGCACTGAGCAAGAACTTGTCAAGCCAAGAACATCCTTGCTAGATAAATAAAGCCTTTAACAGTTGACCCCACGCCTAGTAGCCGCTCTCTAATAGTTTTTGTAGCGCTTCTTCATCCAATATCTCAGTTCCCAGTTCTTGAGCTTTTTCCAATTTTGATCCCGCTGATGCTCCTGCTACCAAAAAATCGGTTTTTTTTGAAATTGTTGAGGTGACCCGTCCGCCAAGCGATTCTATTTTCTCTTTGGCTTCTTCACGAGTAAACCGGGACAAGGTGCCAGTAAGAACAAACTGCCTACCATCGAACAATTCTCCAGTTTTTTCGTCGTCTCGCTCTTCCATGAGGATACCTCGTTCCCGCAACCGCGCAATTTCTTGCCGGTTGGTATCCCGGTCAAAAAATGATTTCAAGCTTTCAGCGATGATGGGTCCTACTTCGTCCGTCTTTTCCAAATCCTCATAACTGGTTTCTTTCAGTTTAGTCATTGACCGGAATTTCCTGGCCAACAGGATAGCCGTGCGTTGCCCCACATGGCGCACGCCCAAAGCATTTAGAAACCGGGAAAGTCCAGCAGACTTGCTTTTTTCAATTTCCGTTATCAAGTTTTGCGCCGACTTTTCAGCCATCCGATCCAATGATGCGACTTCTTCCATTTTCAGACTATACAAATCGGGAAAGTTTTTAACACGACCCGAATCAACCAACTGTTCAATCACGGCAGGGCCAAGATGGTCAATATCCATCGCCTTACGGGAAGCAAAATATCGAAGTCTTTCTTTTAACTGTGCCGGACAGGAACTGTTAACACATCGCCAAACCGCTTCACTCTTCTCACGGCAAATGGGAGCCTGGCATTCGGGACAGATTGTGGGCATCTCAAAAGGCTTCCTCCTCCCTGCAGAAGATTCAATGACTCTAATAATTTTAGGAATGATTTCCCCCGCCTTTTCAATCACCACCTGATCCCCGACACGAATATCTTTGTGTTTGATTTCATCCTCATTGTGCAAGGTCGCTCGGCTGACAGTAGAACCCGAAACCAATACAGGTTTAAGCTTAGCCACAGGAGTGATAGAACCGGTCCTACCAACTTGACAAACAATATCCATAATTTCGGTTACAACCTGTTCCGTTTCATACTTGTAAGCCACTGCCCAACGAGGAAACTTGGAAGTTGCTCCCAGTTTTTTCCGGTGAGCCAGTGAATTTAATTGAATAACCAAACCATCCACTTCATAGTTGAGCTCGTTTCGTTTCCCTCGAAATTCTTCAATCAAGACAAGTGCTGATTCAAAGTCTTTGCATAGCCGGTTGTGCTCATTGACCGGAAAGCGCAATTCAGAAAGTTTTTCCTGCATCTCATAATGTGTCTGGAAGAAATTCCCCTTGAGATAACCCACAGTATATATAAATATATCGAGCTTACGTTCTGCGGTGATGGCAGGATTAAGTAGACGTAAAGCCCCAGCGGCAGCATTTCGTGGGTTGGCAAAAGGCGCTTCACCCTCTTCCACCCGCTTAGCGTTGATGCGTTCAAATTCCTTTTTCGGCATATAAACTTCACCTCGAACTTCTATACGGCTGAAGGATTTTGAGTCAATTCTCAAAGGAACAGATCGAATGGTTCTCAAATTAGCCGTAATGTCCTCACCTTGTAAACCATCACCTCGAGTAGCACCACTCACTAACAAACCATCTTCATAGGTAAGAGCCACTGCCAGACCATCGAATTTTAACTCCACAACATATTCAATAGTTTCATCAGAAACACCTGGAAGACCACGAAGCACTCTCTGGTGAAACGCTCGTACCTCATCAACGTTGTAGGTATTGTCTAGGCTGAGCATAGGAGCCAGGTGCACGACCGCTTTAAATCGCTCATCAACCTTTCCGCCTACTCTCTGTGTGGGAGAGTCCAAGGTAATGCATTCAGGATGGGTAGATTCCAGTTGTTTTAGACGGTGAAATAGCGCGTCATAACACTGATCTGAAATTGTTGGAGAATTCGTAACGTAGTAGAGGTGATCATGCTGATGGATCGCTTGTTTGAGAGCTTCGATTTCCTGTTTTACCGTCATATAAATAAATAGATTAATTTATCAAGGTTCCAAGGTCAAATAATACCCCTGCCTTCCACGCTGGACCAGAAATAATATTCGATCCGGATTATTTATGTCCTCAATAGCTCTATTGTATTGTTCCTCATTATCTACACTCTTCTGATTCATTTGCCGAATAATATCTCCAGGGCTGATACCAATTCTTCCTGCCGCACTGTTAGGAACCACTTCCGTGACAACCATTCCTATCGAAGTCGTCAACCGATTGGCTCTGGCAAAACGCTTGTTGTTTTCTTTCACTCTTAATCCAAACCAGTTCCAAGTGAACTCCTTGACATAAGTTTTTGGAATAGAGATCACACGAATTTTCTGCTCCACCATTTTTTCGTCTCGCAGAATGGAAAAATGAATTAAGCTTCCCACCGTATAGGAAGCCATACGCCCACGAAAGCCTGATTTGTCCTTTACATCATGACCATCGATAGAAATAATGATATCCCCGCGCTTCAGACCTGCTTTCCCAGCAGAGCTTTTTTCAGCCACTCTTACAACCAAGACCCCTTTTTGTCCATCCAACTTGAAATGACTGAATAGCTGAGTGTCCAGTTCTTGTACCGAAACACCCATCCATCCGCGCCGGACTTTTCCATAACGAATCAGTTCATCAACAATTCGTTTAGCGTGATCTATAGGAATAGCAAAACCAATTGCTTCAGCTTTCTGAAAGATAGCCGTATTAATGCCTATCAGAGACCCATTAATGTTTAGTAACGGTCCACCACTATTCCCCGGATTGATCGAAGCATCAACTTGGATAAAATCGCTGTACACCATATTTTTTCCAGCCCGAATATTACGGTTCAGGGCACTGATGATTCCGGTTGTGACCGTTTGTTGCAAACCAAAAGGGTTACCAATTGCTATCACTCTTTCTCCGATCATTAGATCATCGGACCTACCCATTTTAATGAAGGGAAAAGGTTTGCTTGAGTCAATTTTGATGATGGCTAAATCAGATTTAATATCTGCGCCAATAACACTGGCATCAAACTCCTGTTTATCATCTAGCACAACATGGATCTTCGCAGCTTTTGCGATAACGTGTTCGTTGGTGAGAATATAACCTTCAGAATTAATTAGAACTCCTGAACCCAGGCTTCGCTTTTGGCTTTTATTTGGAGGAAGAAAATCCCTAAAGAATTGGTCAAACAGGTTGTTGTTAAAGTTTCTGAAGGGATTCCGGACCGGGCGAGAAATTTCTGTCGTATAAATATTCACAACAGCTGGGCTGATCCTCTCTACCGCCCGAACTAGAGGGGTTCTGCGATTATAGCGATCTTCAGCCAGAGATTGGCTAGGCCCAAAAACGGTAAAAAAAATAAAAATCCAGACCCATCGAACGCACATGTAGAACATTTAGGAGGAGGTGAAAATGATAAAGGTCTTTAGCTCCTGAAGAACCATCGCCCCATACTCAAAAATTTTTAACAATCTCTAAGAGTGAACCCATCCTCTTTACTGAACTTTGACAGCAATATATATGGTGCTTCCACCCCGTTTAATCAGGAACAGGACAGATGAGCCTTTTGTTACAGATGCCAGAAGGTTCTGATAGTCCTGCATGTTTTTAACCGGAGTACGATTCATTTCTGAAATCACATCGCCTCTTCGGATGCCCGCTTCTCCAGCCGCATTTCCTGCCGTCACATCAGAAACCAGTACCCCTTCAACACCTTCCAGTTGCAAGCTTTTCGCCAACTCTTCATTAATGTCCTGAACCTGAAGGCCTAAAGGGTCAGCTTGAGCTACTACCGTTTCCTGAGCATCCTGCAATAGTTCTATTTTGACACGGAGCTTTTTATGGGAACCATCACGAATCACTTCTACTTCCACTACAGTGTTCGGATGAGTCGCTGCAACAATTTTTGGGAGGTCTTCCATGTCCTTGACCGGCTGACCATTGAAAAGGACGATAACATCGCCACGTTTTATTCCCCCCTTGAAGGCAGGACCACCGGCAATTACATCTCCCACAAGGGCCCCCTCACTTTGACTGAGTCCAAACGATTTTGCCAGCTCAGGTGTGATTTTTTGTATCATGACTCCCAACCAACCTCGGGTAACCGCCCCTCTTTCTTTCAGGTCTATTAGAATTCCCTTGGCAATATCAATGGGAATCGCAAATCCTATCCCCACATTTCCGCCGGAATTCCCTGAGATGATAGCTGTATTGATTCCTATAACGTCACCTTCGATATTGATCAATGGGCCACCGCTATTACCGGGGTTAATCGAAGCGTCTGTTTGAATGAATTCATCGTAAGGACCAGCGCCAATGCTTCTTCCTAATGCGCTCACAACGCCCACCGTAACCGTGTGGCTAAGCCCAAAAGGATTACCAATAGCAACTACCCACTCCCCCACCTCCAAGTTTTCGGACCTGCCTAGCTTCAGAAAGGGGAACCCTTGGGTATCTTCCGGTTTTCGGTTGATTTTAATCAAAGCAATGTCAGTTTTGGGATCTGATCCAATCAATGTCGCGATGTACTCTTTTTCATTTCCATCGACATCAAGGATCACTACAATTTCATCGGCTCCTTCTATCACATGACTATTGGTCAAAATATGTCCTTCTTTGTCAATCACGAACCCCGAACCCATACCTTGCTTCGGTCGTTTTTGATTTGGTTTTTCGCCAAAGAAACGATCATAAAAATCACGAAAGCGATCAGGAGAGCCTCCTTGCCCCGGACCAGGTCGCGGGCTAGGCCTTGGACCACGGAAGTTCTTATGGGTTGGCTCTGACTTGGCCTTAATGCTCACATTAACCACCGCAGGATTTTGCTTTTTTGCTATATCAACAAAAATATTACTCGCAAGTGGCTGGGTATGACTGCTCAACGCAAAAATATTTCCTGAAGAAACCACCAGCCCAATAGGAAATATAAATACAAATAACAATGCCGTTAAACAAATACGATGGACAAAAGATCTAAACATATTTTTAATCCTCAAATTGACGAACAATCGAAAATGAATTTCTGGGGAAGGGGCCTCAAAGAAAAACCCACGCTTTTTAAATAGAACAGTCAAACTAATAGAAACCTAATACTTTTGCAATAAATTTCAAGCAAATCAAAAGTTAAAATTAATTAATCTTCCTTTAAAAACCCTGTTTTTCAAGGGAGATTAATTACTCCTTAACGACTTAATTAAGAAATAGTCAAATTCCAATCCGTCCAAACCCGATGGTAATCAAAAATTCATTAACGGGAACCAAAAAGATAGGGGGCAATTTTTGGCGCAACCCAAAGGCCGTTCAGCCAAACCCTGAAATAGCTATTCAAAAAGAAAATTTATTACCAATAATTATATAACGCTTTTTCTTTTGTTTACAACCTCAAAACCTTTATGGAAGAACCTGCCCAACCGACTTTTGAACTATCTACTATTACTAATTATATATTGACTCGCATTATTAGATAAAAGATAATCTTATAGATGTTAGGTTTTTATCCAGTTCTCAAGCCGACTAACCTTTGGTTAAAAATTGCCGGTCGTTTTTATCGCCAAATCTATTTAATAGGCGTCAAAAAACTCGTTTTTCATGTATCTTTGATGAATGTATTAATTCCAGCTTTCCATGGATTGGCCAACGTCAAAATAAAAAGTGTGCAGAAATTTCTCTTTATTTACAATTAGTTCAAGCTATGAACCTTTTCCTTTCCGCCGTGGGTTTGATGATGATTTTTGAGGGCATTCCTTATTTTTGTTTTCCAGAACAAGTTAAATCCTTAGCACGAAAGGTTCCTGAGATACCCGCGAGAACCCTGAGAGGGATAGGGTTTTTCCTTATGATGACAGGCTTGGTGGTAGTTTATTTAGGAGGAGATTAAATAAGATGACTAAACGTTTATTTCTGCTTTTATTATTTGGCACATTGTTATTCTCAGCAGGGTGCGCAACATGGGAAGAATTGACTACCCAACCCCCATCCTCTCCACCCTCTCCACCTCCTCCACCTGAACTGGTCTATCCTTTTTCAGATATTCCTATACCCAATGGCTTTAAACAGAACCAGGAAAAATCTTTTGTATACGAATCGGGGAGTGGCACCGTCAAGGTCGGCAGATTCTTCTATTTTGGGTGGGGCACACTAGGAGAAGTCGTCAGTTTCTATCAAAATGAAATGGTCAATAAGGGTTGGAGTCTGGTCAACTCCATAAAACATGGGGTCACCGTCCTGAACTACGAAAAAGAAGGTTGGCTTTGCGCCTTGATGATAAAATCCACGCTGGGGAATATTACTATTGAAATTCAAGCTGGCCCAAAATAATCCGGGGAATTATGAACGACCAACCCGGCCAACAGTTATTGTTAAGTTTTCCATCTCATCCGGAATATAATTTTTCCAACTTTGTTATTTCTGATGGATCACGCATTGCTTTTGAAACGGCGAAGGAGTTCTGCTCAAAGAATCCAACCCCCTACCAAGCCCTCTATATTTTTGGTCAGAAAAACTTGGGAAAAACCCATTTACTCCTGTCTATTGGTAATCGCGCCGCGGAAAAAGGATTACAAGCTATCCACATCCAAGGCTCTGATTTTGTCAAAAAGGTGGGGAGCTATCCGCCCTCTGAATCAGAACTAAATCTTGAGCAATTGTTGCACGTGGATTTTTTTCTCATGGATAATGTGGAAAACCTTGCCCAGTCCCTAAAGGCACAAGAAATGCTTTATCATATTTACAATCAAATCATTGCTAAAGGAGGCAAACTGGCATTCACCTCTAACCTCCCACCCGACAAAAACTCTGCCATGGAAAGCTACCTGACCTCTCGTCTTCAATGGGGAATGGTCACAGAGATCAAGCCTATTGATGACTCCACATCCGCAAAAATTATTTTAAAACTAGCCAAAGACATCAACTTGACTCTACCAGAACCCATCATCCACTATTTGCTGGCCCGTATACCCCGAGATTTTATTTCTATTCAAAATGCAGTTTCAACTATTAATAGAGAATCTTTTATCCAAAAGAAAAAAGTAAGCCTACGCCTAGTTAAGGCAACTCTTGGTTTATCTTAGCCCACCATGAAGTCTTGTAATATTTCCTCCAACTTAGCACGTTGGGCAAAAGAGATGCCAAACCAGCCTGCCATCATTGATTTAATAGCCAAAACCCAAATCAACTTCAAGCAGTTGGAAGAAGAGAGTAATTTAGTCGCCTCCGGTCTTCTCCGCCAGGGAATGAGAAAGGGAGACCGAGTTCTCGTAATGGTTCCATACGGAGCAGACTTTATCTTACTAACGTTTGCATTGTTTAAGGCTGGAGCAGCTCCTGTATTGATTGACCCTGGGTTAGGTAAAAAAAATATTTTGAACTGTGTCAAACAGTCCAAACCGCGAGGAATCATAGCTATGCCTTTGGCGCATGCCATAAAAACTCTGGTCCCCAATCCATTCAAGTCTATTCAATTCTCAGTTACTGTTGGCAACAAATGGTTTTGGCGAGGCACCACGTTGAAAGAGGTAAAAATAAAAGGGCAATTTGATTTTCAAATGGACAAAAGTCATGAAGACCAGGTAGCAGCTGTTTTATTCACCAGCGGTAGTACCGGCCCCGCAAAAGGGGTTTCCTACACCCACGGAATGTTCGACCATCAAACTCAAATTCTTCGAGCGAACTTTAATATTCTTCCGGGAGATAAAGATTTACCCACCTTCCCCTTATTTGGATTATTTAGTATTGCCATGGGAATGAGCATCGTAACCCCAAATATGGACCCCACCCGCCCGGCAAAGGTGAACCCTGAAAACATAATCAACCCCATTCGAGACTATCACCTCAACAGTAGTTTTGGTTCCCCGGCACTATGGGATACGGTCACCCGCTATTGCATAAAAAACAAAATACAGCTTCCTTCTCTACGGCGCATCTTGATTGCAGGGGCTCCGGTTTCTGGAGCCCTACTAAAACGCTTCGAGTCAATTTTGGAACCGGATTGCAAAGTCCTGACTCCATATGGGGCTACCGAAGCTCTTCCTGTAACCACGATTGAGCGACAAGAGATTGTCAATGATACTTGGGAAAAATCAGAAAAAGGGCAAGGAACTTGCGTGGGAAAACCTGTTCCCGGAGCTGAAATAAAAATTATCCAAATCTCAGATGAGGCCATCCCGAAATGGGAAGAAAGCCTCGAAGTCGCCACGGGACAAATAGGAGAGATTATCGTAAAAGCTCCCTGGGTCACAAAATCCTATTTCAACCGAGATGACGTCACAAGTCTGGCCAAAATTTCGGATGGTAAAACCTTTTGGCACCGAATGGGAGATGTTGGTAAATTGGATGAAGAAAACCGACTGTGGTTTTGCGGCAGAAAAAACCATCGTGTTATCATCGGCACGAACACATTATTCACCATTCCTTGCGAAGCTATTTTCAACCAACACTCCGATGTCAAGCAATCTGCGCTGGTCGGAAAAGGGCGAGGAAACAATCGAGAACCCGTCATTATTATTGATCCTGAAAATTGTAGCAGGAATAAAGACCGGAAAACCTTTATTAAAGAGTTACTCGAGCTCGGAGCCGCCTTCCCACATACCCGTTCCATTGAAAAAATACTTTTTTATTCAGATTTTCCGGTAGATGTCAGGCACAACGCCAAGATTTTTCGCGAAGAAATGGCCATCTGGGCCGAAAACCAATAATAATTTTAAGGATTCATTAGAGTGAATAATTCTTCGTCTCCAAGGCTTTCCAAAACTACAGATTCCCAAGCTAAGTCTATCCGTCCCTCAAAAATATTATTAGGAATCTTTTTTATTGCACTGGCTATACGCCTATGGGGGGTGACCAATCCTCTATTAGATTTTCATGCCTGGCGACAGACCTTGACCGCCACAATTGCTTATAATTTTTATGCCGATGGAATGAACTTTTTCACTCCCAGCCGAAACATGATAGGTTCAATATTCCATTTTGAATTTCCTCTTTTCACCTACCTCGTTGCACTTCTATATAAAATTTTTGGTTTTGATGAAATTTTAGGCCGTCTAGTAGCAATTGTCTTTAGCATGGGCTCGATCTGGTTTCTTTATCTTTTAGGGAAACGCTATTTCGACGAAACTTCCGCCATTGTGGCTTGTGGAATTTTTTCTGTACTCCCTTTCAGTGTTTATTACTCGCGTACCTTTATGCCCGAGTCAGCCATGATTTTCTTCTCCATTTCAATGATATATATGTTTGCCCGTTGGCTCGATACCAGAAAATGGAGCCACTTTATTCTAGCTTCACTCTTCTCAACACTCGCCTTTTTGATTAAACTCCCGACTCTCTATATGGGGGCACCCCTCCTATTCTTGGCCTGGAACAAATTTCGAGGAAAAATTTTTTACCAGCCCTTATTGTATGTATTTGTAATAGCAATCCTGATTCCCCCTGCTCTCTGGTACAGCTACATTGCCAGGCTCCAGTTTGAAACCTATGGGGGCTCCAACATTTGGTTGGATATGCTCAAAGACTATGAAGTTCTCTTTACCCTCAGATATTGGAAACTTATTTTTTGGACCCGACTTGTCGAAAAAATGTTCGCTTTCACCGTTTTTCCTTTTGTCGTATTAGGGATGAGAGCATATACCTCGAACAAGGAAAACCATGTCCTTCATGTTTGGTTCTTTTCCATCTGTTTGTATTTTGTAATTGCTGCCAAATATAATTTTATTCACGAATACTATCAAGTGCCGATAATTCCAGTTGGATGCCTATTTGCAGGAAAATTTATTGCGGACTTTTATCGAAAGAATACTTCAGGAGATGGCTACAAAAGTGGAAAGCTCTGGCTCGTAACACTCATGATTATCTTTATTCCCATTCATTCTATTTACAAACTTAATGGTAGATTAGATTACAATGACACCTATTTAAAAATAAGTACTG
>DUAA01000266.1 GCA_012961055.1 Nitrospinaceae bacterium | reverse complement strand
AACGGCTTTAATTCGTCAACTTGTTTTAGGGCGTCGGTTTTAGCGTTTGCGTCTGAATACTTCAACATTGTGTTTTTCCTTGTCGTGTTGTGTTTACTTCTCCATTATATCATATATATCGGCATTGTCAAGGGGTAAACTTTAATCTTTTACATGTTTTTCGCTGGCTGGCTGGCTGGGTATGTGGGCGATCCGCAAGGATCAGCGAGGACAGCGGCCCAGTTGTCATCATACTATATTTATCGGCATTGTCAAGGGGGAAATCCAGTTAAAATCATCAAATAATTAAAATAGTCGTAAGTCCTTTGATAGTAAGGGTTTACGTCGAGCCCGGCCCCCCCCGCTGTTCCTAAACCCTTTGGTAGCAAGGACTTAGGTTAAAAAAAAGAAAGAGGGGTCGAAACCCCTCTTTCCTTTCCCAACACGAAAGCTTGCTACAATGAAGCGACACACTTGTTAATGGACAGCGAGCGAATCTGCCCGTTGCTTTCCTGTACAGTGATAAACTTGCCACTTGGACCTGTTCCACTGCGTAGCTTCACACCCTGAACGGTGCGGAGAACATTCTTGTTTCCTCCTGTGGGATAAAGAACATTGATTTTGCGTTCGTTACGCTTGAGATAGAGATTTTGCATCATTGATAAACCTTTCGACTTGGGAAAAAGAAAACTTCTTAACGCCTTGTGACGTTTCTAACATTACGCCATCGTTTTTGATGGCTACAACTTTCCCCGCAGGGAATACTGACCCGATATTTACAATCGGTTCTTGTACATTACTCAACTTCTTGTTCCTTTCTGGATTCGAGGATACCTTCAGCCTTTTCGTTTAAGGCTTCCGCCAATTCTAGGATCTGGTTGTCGGTGGTTGAAATTATCACCTCGTCACCATTTGGGTCAGTGAAGGATAAACCATTCCAACCGATGTAGAGGTTACTGAATTTAGCTTCGACTGTTTGCTTGATTTTCATCTAGCTCTCCTTAGTGTGTGCGGCAAGCAGTGGCTCTTAACCTTAGCACATGCTCCAGATGCCATTCGTGTTATACTACCATTATACTATAATTATCGGCATTGTCAAGCGGAAACTTCAACTTTTTCTGAAACTTCCAAAACAATTTCCGTTTTTTTGGCGAGGTCGCTGTCTTTCGGGACGTAGATGCTGCCACTGACGGTACTACCGATTGGCGATGTGAATCGGATAGTGTTCTTGGTTTCTTTGTCTTTGGTGAATGTTACACTCATCTGTTTACCCTTTCAATTAGGTAAGGTCATTTTGCCATGCACTACGTTGTGCCTGACGTGTTCGTGTTCGCTTTGGCCGATTATCAT
This sequence comes from Nitrospinaceae bacterium, assembly GCA_012961055.1. Lineage (GTDB taxonomy): Bacteria > Nitrospinota > Nitrospinia > Nitrospinales > VA-1 > LS-NOB. Next base: position 512 of record DUAA01000266.1, on the reverse strand, counting down.
GTACGCCCGTTCCGGTGATGTGGGACTGATGCCCCATGGCAACCTTGCCCACCTTGATTACTATGATGTTGCTCTCTTGTTTTGGCATGATGACCGGTTGTGATTGTCTCTTACTCATGCTTTCATTATACTATATATATCGGCGTTTGTCAAGGGTAAACTTTAATCTTTTCTGAAATTTTCGCTGACCGCTGACCCTCGCTGACCGCTGGCTATTTCGTTATGGTTGAACCGGCTGGTTTGGCCGGGACAACCCAAGTGAGAAGGGCGGGAGTCGAACCCGCGATTATCCATACTACCATGCACGCATGGCTCCGCCACCTTATCTGCTTACTTAATGAAGCACATTACCATAAGTGTTGTAGCGGCCCCTCTCATGTTCTCATTATACTATATTATCGTCCATTTGCAAGGGTAATCTTTAGCTTTTCTGGAAAGTTTTATTTATTGTTGTAAGTCGTTGCCACCAACGACTTACGCCTATTTTAATTTAGCCTAAAGATTTTGCTCAA
>DUAA01000265.1 GCA_012961055.1 Nitrospinaceae bacterium | reverse complement strand
CAGCAATGACTATTACGGCGAGCGAAGAGTTAGCACGGCTGAAAAATCACTCTATACTTGCCCCTTCGGCTAGCAGTTGACAGAAGATAAAAATGCCACTACAATAGCGCAAACTTTTAAAATAGGAAAAATATGAAGCAATTGGAAATGCAAGACACTTTGGAGTTGATACGCCAGGCGCAAGATGTAGTAAAAAGCCGGTTTCTGCTATGCCTCCTAGTTACGCAAAGGATTCATCAACTTGAGACCGGAGCCCAACCTACGATTGATGTAGACCCTGATGAATATTCTGACCCAAAATCATTTTTTGAATTGGCACTCAGAGAAATTATTGAAGGAAATATGGAACTGGAACAGGTTACTGAAGAAGTCTAAATCCCCCGATCCATCAACATCCCGGCATTAAAAAATTCCGTCAAGTAACTGCTAAGTTAAAACTCTAGAACTCCTCAGGAATTACGTCTCTAATATTATAATACTAGGATGTATCTGTATCATTTTATGATATCTATTTCGATCCTTTAAACGCGGAATAAAAGACATAAAAAAAGCCCACCGAATAATCGGTGGGCTTTTCTTATAATACTAGTGACGCCTATTTTGGAGTCTCGTCACGTATAACTTTTCCTTCGGAATACATTTTACGCGTACGTTTCGTCATCCATACCACCCAACCCTGAAAAACAACAAATATAGCTGCTATGATTGGAGGCATGTAATAAAGAGACTGCGGCAATGCAGGTTTCAGAATAGTGTAATACCATGTTGAGATGGCATTATGTTCATCCGTTTCCTTATCCCGTCCAGACCACTGCATGAATGCAACAGGAATGAATTTCTCGGTGGGAATTTGAACATCAAATTCACCATCGGTAGCCAAACTCCGTTTAAACATGATTTTTACACGGCCCTGATGAAAGATAGAGTCTACGATCTCCACTTTACCTTCTGACTCCTTGTCCTGAAGGGAATCAAAACCATAGCCTACTGTTTCTGACACACTCATGTTTAACTGGTAACCTTTTTCATTTGGTGCAGCGGTCGCACTGTAATCTTGAGGCGTGAAACTTGCCTTCCAGATATCAACCGGTTTTTTAGAGTCTCCCATGATAAAGTAGGGCTTCTCTGCACCAAATAGATCCTGAAGTTTTGCCGGCCACTGAATCGCTACCGCATCAGGATACTCGGGATCATCAGTTAGAAAACGAGTATGGTATTCAACTAGATAGTACACCGCCTGATCTTCCGCACTCCATCGAGATGAAACCCAGAGATTGTCGCTTTTAGGATCGAAATTTCTTCTACCCCGAGTGATCTGACCCGCCATAGCAATGTAATGCTTCTTCGGGTTGTCCACAGTCTCTTCTGAAAGAGCAACAATCCGGTGATCGGTGTCTGGAGACGCCCAACTGGGATCATCTATCTTTGGAGATACTTTTCCTTCAGTATAGATAGACTGAATCAGAAAATCCGGGATAGGCTTGTTGGTCAATCTATCAATATTCTTCCTCGGACAAAGTGAGTTAACGAACGCAGCAATTTTCCAACGATCTTCAACTTTGATTTGATCCTTGAAGTTAGGCATCGGCGTGCCATTCAAACCGGTAGAAATGGTGCGAACGACATGGAAGGGATCGAATGGATCTCGACGTGCGCCACGGAAATTCCAGCATTGCTGCCAATCGGCTGCAACAATCGGGAAACCCCAGTCGTCTTTCATTGTCGGGTTACCGTCACCTCGGCCTTCGCCGCCATGACACTCAAAACATTTATTTTTCGTAAATATTTCTTTACCCGTGTCAATATCCGCCTGAGGAATACCTAGATGGTAAGGACCTGTTGTCCCCCAAGGATTGGTGCCAAAGTCCTGAACGAATACTTCTTCATCTTCAATGTCATTAAAATCCCTATCCTGCACAAGAGTCTTAACAAATTGGACCACCGCGAGGATCTCATCATTTGATAAAAATTCTCCCCAAGCCGGCATCGCCGAACCCTGGAGACCATTTTTAACGGTTGTGATTAGATCCGCGTCCATTGGTAACTCTCCAGAATCCGTTGTACGAATCTTAAAAGTACCCTGGATGAAGTTTCTAGGCCGGGTGAACAAGCGGTCTGCAGATGGGCCATCTCCGCCCCCCTCAACCCCATGACACCAGACACACCTTTTAAAGTAAACCTTTTTGCCCTTCTCCAGCAGGTCCTTCTTGACTGGATCCGGAACTGCGGCAATCACCGTAGAAGGAATCGCAATCATCAGCACCGCCAAGAAAGAAAAGATTAGGCGTTTGATAAAGTTGTTATTCTTATTCATTATCATTCCCATATGTTTAGGTTTTAGTAACCGAAAATGCAACTTAAGTTATTCACCCACAGAACCTTCAGTACCGAATGTTCTTGGATGCCATCCCGTGTACCAGTATTCAAAAAGGATGACCTTCCACATTTCATCCGTTTTCAAATGCTCTTCCCAAGGAGGCATTGCTGAGGACCATGGAGTCGACTCGTTCGGAAGACCCGGTCCTCCTTTAGCTACCCGCCAGAAAAGGAATGCTTCCTGGAGCATAGCAATTGTACCCGGATCGATAAAGTTCGCCGGAGTGGGGTTGAACACATGGGAGAACATCCCCAAACCATTCAACTGATCACCATGACAGTAATGACAGTTCTGAAAGAAGATTGTTCCTCCCTCTGTCACATACTTCATGTACTCATGCTTGTCCGCATCTAGAAACGGAAAACTGTCCTTATAGTTATCCTGCTCATCGATCCGGAAAGGGTTATTGGTTGACTCCAGCGGATACGTCTTACCATGCACCTTGGTGGTGGCAGGCGGCGCTGGATGCACCGTCCTTAACTCAACCGGCTCCTGGTAGGACGGATAAATAACATTATAAGTCGCAAACCCAACCAAAAGCGGCATTGCTATCAGCACGATGATTTGCGCAAACTTATATTCCCCGACAATAGTTTTGACAATTGGTTTCCTAAACGCCCTAAAGGTTTCAGGGTCCTGACTGACGAACAGAAAGGTACCAATTGACCACATCACCATATAGGTAATAAACAGGGTCCAAGGAATCGGCGGAAATAAAACATACTTATAAAAGTAAAAACCCAAAGACCAGACATACAAAGCCGTCAATGCGATTGGAGCCTTAAGTCTAAGGACTAAATGTGTAATGATTAGATAAGCTATAAACACCAAAAAGTAAACATACCTATTTAAAACCCAGCCGACCTCCTTCGGTGTAAAGATAGGAAATATGGCGTTATGAAAAACCGCCAGGCCGACAACAAAAACTAAAAAGCTTACTAACGTCTTATTCATTGTTGTCTCCTATTAACTGCCAGCCGGAGCTTCGGTCTGACTAATAAAATCCACAAGCTTATCGAGAGCATCAACTGAAAGCATCTGCGAAAAAGTTGTAGGCATTAAACCATCTGGGAACAACTCCCCCTCTGCTTCATTAAAGACCACATACGCGCCAGGGTTCAAAATAGACTCCCTAACATATTCTCTTGTATTCGTGGCCTTGCCCTTGTAATTTGGATCTTTGATACGCATGGGAGCATTGGTCTTTTCATGAAGCTTCGGACCTAACTCACCCATAGCACCTTCGACACCAGGAATAGTGTGACAAAGCGGACAACCTAATGTATTGATCATGGCCTGAATATCCTCAGTACCGGTAACAAACACAGGACGATCCTCATCATCTGAATCTTCTTCAACCACCGCGCCACCTGTATTTCCCGCATCATCCTGAGGCAGCGGAACAGTTACAGTAGCAAACTCACCCGGCGTATCCTTTGACTGAAGGTATGCAACAACTGCATTGACCTCAACCCGGCTCAAACTGATAGGCGGTTTGACAATAACCGGCATCGGGCTTTTTGTGTCGCCATCTTTACCGAAGCCTTCCACCACATAACAGGTTGGGCACATCAGAGACTCACGAATATAATCTTCGCCTGTGAACTCATCAGGACCATTTTGACGCCGATACTCTTCTGGTATCTCATCATACTTACCCTTAACAATTCCTGAAGCCGGCTCTGTTTCGCCCACCGCCATAGGACTTGATGCATACCTATCCTCTTTTATGCGATCATGACTTCTTTTTTCAACTCCGAACAGGTTCGGACAACGGCCCATATGATCGCCAGGATCAAAGGTGTGACACAGAGGACACTGGCCTTTACCGATTGATTTCTGACCCGCAACCTGCTTAGCACCAAAAATTATGACACGACCCATTTCCGCAAACTCTTCCATCGTAACATCACCCACTATCGCTGCTTCTTTAGGTGGTGGGTCACTGCGTTGCTGCGGCAACCAGTTCGTGTAACCTGCCAGCAGAAGCGAAACTGTCGTCCAGAAGAAAAATCCTCTAATAATGGGAGGGGACTGACTTTCCACACCGGAACTTTTTAAGAAAATTCCCCAAGTGATTAGCATTACTACTATAAGCCATAAATATGTTGAAAAGAAAAATGCCAATTGATCAGCCTGGACCAGGCTAAACATATGAACCGTAAACAAGAAACAAGCAATAGCGAAGACACCAAAAATAGCACCCCACTTCTTGCCGTTCAGGCTTTCTCTCTCCCTACAATTTTGCACCACACTGCCGAAAACAAAAACCCCGAAAACGGCAAAAACGATGGCTATAAATGAAAATAAAATATCATGCTGCTCTGGTAACATTTTCCCTCTCTCCCTATGCCCTCAGATTAAATTGGGGCGGGGCTCCAAAACATCTGGAACCCCGCAAACAAGTTAACAGTTTATTATTGTTGAGCCGGTACCGGAACAGCGTCCGCAGTCTTCTCTACAACTTTTTTACCGGTCAAGCTACCTACCCAGAACACAACCACAAACTGTGTCCACACGAATAGAGTGTTAAAGGTAAGCATCTTACCCGCTTCACCAATGGTGAGCGTGTAAGCATCAACAGAGTTATCGCGAACCACTTCCGTTACATGCCAGAACAAACGAACGGCTGAACGGATATAGCCCATTAGACCCATCAACCAGGTAAAGGAAATCGCCAGTAGAAATATAGCGTAAGTTCCAACCTTTGACTGACTACCCCATTGAATCTCCCCGTAAGACTCAGAATCCTTAAACATGGAGATATTGATCGCTGTTCCAGCGAACAAGGTTGTCAGTGTAGTGGTTACCTGAGGAACGGAAAGCCCAACCCTCTGGTTAGCAGGGAGGAAATAACCATAAACACCTAGGAAGATGATATTGGCCGCAGCGCCAACAAAAATTGCCGCAATCCAACAGTTACCTACCGTCTGCCAAGGCACCGTTATCCTTTTATTCGCCTTCTGATAAAGCAAAAAGCAGAGCACGGTTGTCGTAATCATTAGGTTAACCGCCGTATTCTTAGCCGACATTACCCCGAAGTGACCGATAACCGGATGCTGCGCACCACCCATCGCTTTCAATTCAGCCGGCGTCATCACAATAGTATGCGGCGTCATCCACATGGTGAAACAACAGATCAGGAGAAGCACCATATACTTACAATACTTCATATACCGATGCGCACCCTTGACCCGCGACATCCCATTATGCAGATAGGAGTTGGCGGCGAAGAACAGGAGCCCGATCATAACAGCCTGAATGATGAACAACCAAGCCATGATGCCACCCATCAGGGTGATACCCATTTGTTGGCGGAAAGCATACACTTCCTTCATCAACCAGTACCCAGCGAAAGGAAGCGGAATCAAACCAAAAATACAAATAAACATGGCTACATAACATACCCAATCGTAATGCGCCTTCTCTTCTTCATTTTTCGCCGTGAGGTAATGATACGCAGCGTAAGCACCTACGATTCCACCACCAAATACGATATTCCCAAGAATCCTGTGTACTCCGACAGGGTTCCATAGGGTGGAATGAATAACATGCCAAATATTCCCGAGAAAACGACCCTCAGAATCGATTCCACCAGGAGCCTGCATGAACGTTGCCCATGAATTAGCCAGGTACATCAGAACCGTACCAATGAGGTTCAGTAACACGGAAAGACTACAATGGATCCACTTGAGGAACGGATCGTCCTTCATCCTATCCCAACCATAGTAATAAACATACAGAACGCCAGATTCAGCCAGGAACATCAATGCGTACACATGCATAACCGGGCGGAAAATGCCTGCCATATACTTAAAGAAACCAGGGAACAAGGTGATGAATGTAAAAAGGAGAATACCACCAAGAATCGCCGTCCAGGAATAAGCAGTCAAGCTGACCTTCATCAGGTCATGCGCCAACCTGTCATACTTGGCAGACATGATCGGATCTTCTTCCTTGGAACGAATCCCGATAAACTCGATGAGCATGCAGAAAATCGGAACAGCAAGAACGAAGCTACCAAAATAAAGATGCTGCTGATTGGCAACCCATAAAAGCATCCGACTAGGAGCAAACTCATAGTTGTTATAATCCGACGGCCCAAGTTCCGGAGCAGGAAAACCACTCACAGGTCCTTTCAGCGGATTACCTTCCCAGTCCTTATAGAACACGTCCTGGCTCCACTCAACCTCAGTCTCGCCTTCACCTTCTGCGGCATCATCTTCAGCCAAAACCTCTTTGGCAAATGCCTGCTCAGCAAAAACCTGTTCTGCAAACGCCTCTTTGGCAATCGCATCGCTGGTCACACCCGGAGTAAAATAAATGGCCATAGCCATTATCAAACCAAGTGAAAATGCCTTTATCCAATGTTTATTATTCCCCAACATATCTTAACCTCCTTTTGGATCTGATCAGGATCCTTAGCTTATTAATACAAACTTTAAAAGGTACCTATTATCTATATATGTCAATCCAGCTTTCAAAAAAAATTCGAACCTCAGAACTCCCAGCCTCATTTACAACGAGAAAGCGCGTCCTGAGTCGACCTAAATCTAGTAGTCTGTTCCACCCATAACCCAATAAGTCTTGGTTTTACATGGGTTTGCAAGCCCTGCCCTGCCATCAGTTTTCAGGCGCATAAATGCCCAAAATGATGGTGATTAAAACATAGCCTTCCTTGGCTGTCAAGACAAAATCGAACCCCAGAACCCTGAAAATATAATGTTTTCAGGATTTATTTTCCGTCCCGGTAGTCCGTAGTTTAACTGAGTTCGCATGTGCTCCCAAACCTTCCATTTCGGCCAACAATGTTACAGTTTTGCTGCATTTTTCTAATGCCGGTTGAGAATAGGAAATCAAACTAGTTCGCTTGATAAAATCATACACTCCCAGCGGGGACGAAAACCGCGCCGTGCCGCTTGTTGGTAACACATGATTTGGGCCTGCCAGATAATCGCCTAGCGCCTCCGGCGTAAAATGACCTAGGAAAATAGCACCCGCATTTTGAACTTTTTCAACCCAAAATTCAGGATCTTCCAGAGCCAACTCCAGGTGCTCTGGGGCCAGCCTGTTAGCCAGATCCACCGCCGCTTCAAGGGATTCTGTTACCAGCAATCGACATTGCGTGTCTAAAGAAGCTTCTATTATAGAGCGGCGGCCCAGATTGTTTTTCTGTTTTTCCAATTCGTCCATCACCTCTCGAGCCAGACCTTCCTCCGGAGTCACCAGAATCGGGACCGCCTCTTCATCGTGCTCAGCCTGAGACAGCAAATCCGCCGCAACGTATGCCGGGTTGGCACTGTGATCGGCCACAATCAGTATTTCACTGGGTCCTGCTATCATATCAATACCGACAATCCCAAACACGAGCCGCTTCGCTAATGCCACATAGATATTGCCCGGACCAACTATCTTATCTACCCGCGGAACGGTGGGGGTACCAAAAGCCATTGCCCCGATAGCCTGCGCACCACCAATTTTATAGATTTCTGTTACCCCCGCTATATCAGCCGCAACCAGAACATGCGATCGCGTTTTGCCATCAGGAAACGGCGAACACATGACAATCCGCTCCACCCCTGCCACTTTAGCCGGAACAGCATTCATCAACACCGAAGATGGATAGGATGCCTTACCACCAGGAACATAGATTCCTGCTGTAGCAAGCGGCCTTACCACCTGCCCTAAAGTGATTCCCTCCTCCTGGTAACGCCAAGACTCCTGCTTCTGGCGCTCGTGAAATTTACGAATGCGTTCTTCTGCTGCCTTGAGCGCCGAAAGTTCTTTTTCGCTAACGTCCTCATAAGCACGATTAATTTCTTCAGCAGTAACCCGCATTTCCTCCAGAGTAAGATTGTAGCGGTCAAAACGGTGCGTGTACTCCAACACTGCTAAATCGCCTCTATCTTTCACATCCTGTAAAATCTTGCGGACGGTTTCATCATGGGCAAATAAATCCATGTTGGAACGATTCTCCAACGCCTCAATCACCGCTTGATAATCCGAATCTGTATATTTACAAAGCTTCATATGGTTTCCATTCAATTCAATTAAAGGGATGCTCATGATCCCAGTCTATTTTAGCGGTTCCTTAAAATTTTATTTAGAAATTTTCCTGTCTCTCCCACTTTCCCTAGTCCTGACTGCTCAATGAGTTGCAAATGGGTTTGGAAGAACTTTAAGTCTTCAGGGCTGTCAATATCGTACCAAACGGGCAAAGTTTCCAGTGCTGCCCCATTCTTCACCAGGCGTTCATACGTTTCCGCCAAAACCCTCTCCGTGCCCCAGGCCACCCCATCAAAAATCTCGACCACTTTCTCCCGCATTCCAATCAGGTAGTAACCGCCATCTGTGCTAGGACCCAATACCATATCTTTATCGGAACTAAGGGCCTGCTCAATATAAGAAACGGGCAGTGAAGGACTGTCCGAACCAATGATAACCGCCCTCTTATACCCTTCCACAAACCGGTCATGAATGGCCCGGCGCATTTTATCGCCTAGGTCCTTTCCTTCCTGTGCAAACAGGCGCATACCAGCATCCTGTATTGCGGTAAAGAATCCGGACTGGTTCGAGGGAGCTACACCGACAAATAAGTCCGCGTTTTTCACCTGCCGAATCTTATCAAGACTGTCATGAAGAAAACAGGTATAAAGCTGGAGGATTGTTTCTTCACTTAAAAAAGGGAAAAGCCGGGTCTTCACCTTCCCAAGAACGGGGTCCCGGGCAAACAAGATCACCGCGCTATCATGCGTTCTCACTATCATCTACTCCCGAAAAAAGATAACGCAAGTAACTAGGAAAAAGGCTTGTCCTGCTAATCCCAAAAAATAGGGCCGATAAAACGTTTGACTCAAACGATCAAACCCCATAAAATTTCCACATAATTTCAACTCCCGCAGATAAGGAATACCCCATTCTTCACGATCTCGACGTTTTGCTATTTTACTGGATCAACGAGCATTTTCAATCCCCAATAATGTATGCATTCATGGCGTTCATCACCATGAAAAACAATTTTTACTATTTAGGCATTGCTTGCCTGGTGGCTATCCTTGCTGTTTACCGACTCAATGGTTTGGCCTTCCTTTTGACCGTTGGGATAACTGTCGCCCTGAGTGATGCAAGCAGCCATTATATTCTTAAAGAGGGGATCGCTCGCCTCAGGCCATGTCATGTCTTGCCAGATCTTGAAATGACTTTTAGATGCTCGAACAGTTTTTCTTTTCCCTCAAATCATGCCAGCAATACTTTCGCCGCAGCGACTCTCATAAGCCTTTGCTTTCGCAATACCACACTCCTGGCTATAGGCTTGGCTCTGCTGGTCTGTTATTCAAGAGTGTACCTGAAGGTGCACTATCCGTTTGATGTTTTAGGCGGAGCAATATACGGAAGTCTGGTAGGCTACCTGTGTTATCGTCACATGTATGTCCGAATTTTAAAACTCATCAAATCCTGACGGGGCCCCATAACCCCATGAGTATATCCAAAATACTAATTCTAAAGTTCAGCGCTTTGGGGGATATCGTTCATTCTCTTCCTGTTGCCGCAACCCTTAGAAAGTCTCTGCCCGGTTCACATATCGTTTGGATGGTAGAAGAACGATTTCAGGATTTGTTGCTCGACAACCCCGATATCGATGAAATCATTCCACTTCGTACTAAAGTGTGGCGCAAAAATTGGAACAGTCAATCGCTCAGAGAAATTCGGGACACTATCAAAATCATGCGTCAGCATAATTTTGATCTAACGCTCGATCTGCACGGCCTTATCAAAAGTGGCATCATCGCTAGGTTGAGCGGGGCTCCAAACCGAACAGGGTTTCATTCCAAAAACTGCAAAGAAAAAATTAGCGCTCTGTTCACCAACCAAAAAACTCCCTACATCGCTGGGGGACTCCACGTAGTCGATATGTACCTAACTTTATTGCAAACAGCTTTGGGTGAAATTAAAGCAACAAAACATTTCCCCCTGCCCATTCCTGAAGAAATAGATGAAAAAAGCGCACATTTTTTTAACACAAACTCAGGTCTAGCCGAACGTCCCGTTATCGGAATTAATCCAGGCGCGGGATTCGCAACTAAACAATGGGAGTTGGACCGCTTCGCCAATTTGGCCGATCGCATTTCCGCAGAGTTGGGGTACTCCATATTACTAACCTGGGGACCGGGAGAAGAATCGAAGGTACAGCAAATCTCCAACACCATGAAACAAAAAAGCTGGATCGCACCCCCCACTACAATTTTAGAATCTATTGCCCTGTACAAAAGGATGGCACTGCTGGTAAGCTGTGATTCAGGTCCGCTTCACTTGGCGGCGGCATTAGGCATTCCCACGGTTTCAATTTTCGGCCCCACAGATCCTGCGCGAAATGGCGCCTATGGCGAAAACCACGAAACGGTTTATAAAGTGCTTTCGTGCAGTTTTTG
>DUAA01000264.1 GCA_012961055.1 Nitrospinaceae bacterium | reverse complement strand
TAATGTTTTCATGGCAATGTTTAAATAAGGACTAAAGAAAAATTTCAATTAAATTTTAGCTAACAAAAATCTGAATTTTGTAGAATCCTAAATCCAATGTTGGATTATCGGCAATGAACGTGTTCAGTGAAGAAAATGGAATTCAATTTCAGATTATTTAGGCAGGAAAAATTTGAGTCTTTCAAGGTCTTAATCTTAAGAGAAAGGTGTAACATGAGTAAAATGAAATCTGTAATGGGTGGAGTTTTGTTGTTAGCGCTTTCCAGTTCACCTGCATTCGCTGGCAAAGCAGATGCAGGGAAATGGATTAATAACGAATTCCAGCCATCAACACTATCAAAGTCTGAGCAGAAAGCGGAGATGGACTGGTTCATCAAAGCTGCGGCTCCATTTAAGGGAATGGAAATAAACGTACTCTCAGAAACCATTCCAACTCACGAGTACGAGTCAAAGGTTTTAACAAAAGCCTTTGAGGAAATAACAGGCATCAAGGTCAATCATCAGCTTCTCGGCGAAGGCGAGGTTGTACAGGCTGTACAGACCCAAATGCAAACAGGGCGTAATCTGTATGATGCTTACATCAACGTGACTGACTGGATGAACGGTGAAGGTAAGGACGTCACTCTACCGACCTTGGATATAGACGACTTCATGGGGAAGTCTTTCACTACCGGTCCGGACGGAAAACTCTATCAGCTACCAGACCAACAGTTTGCGAATCTTTATTGGTTTCGTTATGACTGGTTTCAACGTGCCGACTTGAAGTCCAAGTTCAAGAAAATCTACGGATATGAACTTGGTGTCCCGGTTAACTGGTCTGCCTACGAAGACATTGCTGAATTTTTCTCGGTACATGTCAAGAATATCGATGGAGTTCGAATTTATGGACATATGGATTACGGGAAACGTGCTCCTGACCTTGGTTGGCGGATGACGGATGCTTGGTTGTCTATGGCTGGTGGAGGCAGTAAAGGTCTTCCAAACGGTGTCCCTGTAGATGAGTGGGGAATTCGTATGGAAGCCGGGACATGTAATCCAGTTGGTGCATCCGTATCACGTGGTGGTGCGGCTAATGCTCCTGCAGCTGTGTATGCGATTCGCAAATGGGACGAGTGGCTGCGAAAATATGCTCCTCCCGGAGCTGCAAGTTATGACTTTTACCAGTCATTGCCTGCACTATCCCAAGGTAATGTTGCTCAACAGATTTTTTGGTATACCGCCTTTACTTCTTCAATGGTAGCACCGAAGGAATCTGGCAACAATACTGTAGATAATGATGGAATGCCTCTGTGGCGTATGGCTCCATCACCTCATGGCCCGTATTGGGAAGATGGTATGAAGTTAGGTTACCAAGATGCAGGTTCTTGGACTTTGTTTAAGTCAACACCGGTGGATCGCCGTAAAGCTGCTTGGCTTTTCGCCCAGTTCACAGTTTCCAAAACTGTTTCACTGAAGAAAACCCATGTTGGTCTGACCCCTATTCGGGACAGTGACATACGCCATGCGTCGTTCACTGAACGTGCACCAAAACTAGGTGGTTTGGTGGAATTCTACCGCTCACCAGATCGAGTGCGTTGGTCTCCAACAGGAATCAACGTACCTGATTACCCAAAATTGGCTCAAATTTGGTGGCAACAAATCGGTGACGTGAATTCAGGAGCTTTTACTCCACAGCAAGCGATGGACCGACTTGCAACAGAAATGGACCTAGTTATGTCTCGAATGCAAGCTGCTGATGAAAAAGCAAAAGTCTATGGTGGTTGTGGACCTCGGCTTAACGAGAAAAAATCTCGTTCTTACTGGCTCAATCAGCCTGGTTCTCCTAAGGCAAAAGTGAATGAAAAACCTCAAGGAGA
>DUAA01000263.1 GCA_012961055.1 Nitrospinaceae bacterium | reverse complement strand
CTCTCAATACGTCAACGCATAAAGAAGCCCTTCACTTTTCACATGATCCCCTGAAAAACAAGGTTTTTCAGGGACTACTAGCTATGTTGAAAAATGGTTGTCCGGCCACAAAGAAACCCACGAAATGAATCAGGGGTTTTTGGAGTCATGCCAACATGATAACGGATTTCAACGGATCAAAAAAAGATTTCTAAGTCTCTTAAATAGACCTTCAAGACTGACCTTCAATTTGTTCTACCGAAATGGTTAACTCGTTCCATTCCTCCATCAGGATTTTTTCCTCGGCCTTAAGTTTGTTCTGTTCTGCCAGGGTTTTTAATAATCGGATTTTCTGATCTGCCTCATAAATTCCAGCATCGGCAAGTTGCGTTTGCAGGGTTGCATTTGTTTGCATTAAGACTTCCAAGCGAAACTCCACTTCGACCAATTTTTTTTGCAACGGTTTCAGGCTTTTATAACGCTGATTTCGCTCTTCAGCCTCCTTTCGTTTCCTTTCCTTATCTAACTTAAAGGATGAAGGCTCTTTCTCTAAACTTGAAGATTCCGCAACATGCTGAACCTCTTTCGATTTTGCATCCTCATAAGCACTGTAGTGACCGGAATAATCTTTGACCGCTCCCCCCTCCACTTCCCATACCCGGTTGATAAAACCGTCCAGAAAAAACCGATCATGTGATATGACCAGCAAGCTACCTTCAAAATCTGACAGTACCGCCGCTAAATGTTCACGAGATCGCATATCCAGATGGTTGGTCGGTTCATCAAACAAAATTAGTGATGGAGGTTGTGGTTTTTTATTTCCATAAATCGTCTTATCCGGACCCGCACCCCCACACAGCATTCGTGCTAAAGCCAGACGGGAACGTTCTCCCCCGGACAATACAGAAACTTTTTTCTCCACATCATCCCCGGCAAACAAAAACGCACCTAGAATGTTGCGCTTTTCAGTGAGCAGGAGTCCCGGCGCAGACTCTTCCAGAGATTGAAAAACCGTATGGCTGAAGTTCAACGTATCACCCTGATGTTGTGCAAAGTATGACCGGGAAACATTAGCTCCCAATTTTATTTCTCCATTGTCAGGTAGGAGAGCGCCCGCCATCAATTTCAGGAGGGTGGATTTTCCCGCACCGTTCTCACCCACTAATGCTACTTTCCAACCCCTTTCCATATTAATAGAAAAATTCTCATAAACTTTGAGGGACCCGTAATGTTTGCTGACTTCATTCACTTCTAAAACATGCCGACCTGTTCTCACCGGCTGAGGAAAACGAAAGTGAATCGTTTGGGTACCCTGCTTCGTTTGCACTCGTTCCATTTTATCCAACATTTTTATTCGACTTTGCACCTGAGTGGCCTTGGTATTTTTGGCGCGAAACCTTTCTACAAATCGTTCCACTTCGGCAATCTTACGACTTTGGTTTGCCGCCTGAGATTCCAGCAACTCGGCCCGCTCTATTTTTTGCTTTTCGTAGTTGTCATAATTCCCGGTATAGATCGAAAGTGCCCCACGATCCAACTCAACAATGCGACTCACCAAGGCATTCAAAAATCTGCGGTCATGAGAAATGAGCAAGACACTGCCCTCATAACTTTTTAAAAATGATTCCAGCCAGACCACCGACCTTAAGTCGAGATGATTAGATGGTTCATCCAGCAACAGGACATCGGGAGCCTGCAACAATAGGCGTGACAATTCGCAGCGCATTCGCCATCCACCGGATAACTGTTCGAGAGGGTGATCCCACTTATCCGGTTTGATTCCTAATCCCAATAAAATAGTTTTTGCCCTCGCCTCACGATCATAACCCCCGAGGCGTTCAAATTCGTGTTGCAGGTCTCCATACCCATCATGATAAATCTGGTCCGACTCCAACCGCTCCATTTCAG
>DUAA01000262.1 GCA_012961055.1 Nitrospinaceae bacterium | reverse complement strand
ATTTTTAGACTGGCTTCTGCAAAGTTCAATTTCCAGCAAGTTGGTAAAAACCTTAATGCCCTCCCCCCTCCCCGGTCTCCAGTACATTTGGAACCCCCTATAAAATATAAATATAGTAGTTAACTTAACAACCTTCTTTTTCTTAAAAAAAAGACCTGTCAGCTTAATTTTTAAGCACTAAAACCATGTTGAAACGACCCCTTAAAACCGGGTAAAGCCATTGAAAGATTGGGCTTGACTTAATATTCGCAAATGGTACACTGGTCAAGATAACTTTTTAAGATAACGGTTAAATTGTTTACCGGGGGGGGAGACTTTTTAATGACTAAAGCTGAACTTGTTGAAAGAGTTGCTAGTCAAATCAAATTGACAAAAAAGCAGACTGAGGTTGTAGTGAATACTGTTTTTTCTAGCATTACCGACTCATTGGCAGAAGGAAAAAAAGTCGAATTGAGAGGATTTGGAAGTTTTCGCATCCGCCAAAGAAATGCTCGGGTTGGACGCAATCCCAAATCAGGACAAAAAGTGAATGTCCCTTCTAAAAAAGTGCCTTTTTTCAAAGCGGGGAAAGAGCTGAGGCAACTTGTGGACGAGGATAATAAAGCGAAAGAGAAGGAATCCTGAAATAAGAAATTTTAGGTAGCACCGGTACTCCGCTAGCATAGAAAAAAGGCTGCAAAACTATGGTATAGCAGCCGTGCCCTCCAAAAATAATCAACTTTTAGTTTCAATACCTTGATCTTATTTTTAGGCTTGTGAGCTTTCTGTTGTTTCAATGTTATTCTTACAGAAATCGTTAATTCGACCTGCAAACTTATGGCTGGAAGTTCCTTAGGAAAACTTTTTACCATCACCACGTGGGGTGAGTCTCATGGCAATGGGCTTGGCGTTGTAGTGGAAGGTTGTCCTGCAGGCCTACCTCTTAAAGAATCCGATATTCAAAAAGATTTAGACCGACGGAAAACCGGCCAAAGCAAAGTCACCACTACCCGTAAGGAAGGTGACCAAATCCAGATTATGTCTGGAGTCTTTAAGGGCAAAACGACCGGCACCCCCATCTCCATGTTAGTGATCAATAAGGATGCTGACTCCTCGAAATACGAATTGATTAAGGACCTGTATCGTCCTGGTCACGCAGACTATACCTACGATATGAAATACGGGTTTCGGGATTACCGAGGTGGTGGAAGGGCGAGTGCCAGAGAAACCGTTGGCAGAGTTGCCGCCGGCGCCATCGCTAAAAAACTTTTGGCCCTTGATAAAATTTCAGTCACCGGATTTACCCGGCAAATTGGGCCTCACTCCGCAGAGACCATAAACTTTAAGCAAATTGAAAAAAATATAGTGCGTTGTCCAGACCCAATTGCCGCTGAAAAAATGGTGGCGGCAGTCATGCAGGCACGAAAAAATGGTGACTCATTGGGTGGCATTGTGGAGGTCGTTGCTCAAGGTGTGCCCGCTGGATTAGGGGAACCCGTTTTTGACAAACTCGATGCCGATCTGGCCAAAGCCGTCATGAGTATCCCCGCCGTAAAAGGCGTAGAAATTGGAGCAGGGTTCCAAACCGCTACCATGACCGGATCGGAATGTAATGATGTTTTTGTCATGAAAAACAAGAAGATGATGACTGAAACCAATAATGCCGGTGGGGTTCTTGGCGGCATTTCCAATGGCATGGATATCGTGGTCAGGCTGGTGGTGAAGCCCACCTCATCTATTAACAAAGCACAGGAAACCATAAATCAAAAAGGAAAAAGAGTCGAGATCCGCGTTGAAGGTCGTCATGACCCTTGTGTGGCCCCTAGAGCCGTTCCAATCGCTGAGGCTATGGTCGCTTTGACCCTCATTGATCATCTCCTTAGAAACAAAACTTCTCGATCTACATAACCCTC
>DUAA01000261.1:1385-1915 GCA_012961055.1 Nitrospinaceae bacterium | reverse complement strand
GGGGCAGTCCCGTGCGGATCTGATGCTAAATGCAGGTAATTACAAAGCGCAGATTGATACGGCTAAATGTGAAGAGGCAGACGGAGACTCGAAAAGTAACGCACCAAAATACGAAATGTGGACTATGAATTCATCTAGATCAGAAGGTGGGCCCATGATCGTAAAGGCCTGGATACCTTGGGATTCAGACGATGACGGAGAAGCCGATGATGCTATGATGTATGCGAAAAATAAAATTTATCGAGCTCCCTCCGACGCCTACCCATGGGGGTTCTTTGAGATGAACTTTAAGTTAATTCAAGGACAAACTTCTACTTCCGGGACAGGACTTTTCTCTGGTTACTTGAGAACAAAAAAGAAAAAAGACGGTTCAAGCCGTTTGCAGTTTTATAATCCCCAACCCGATAGTAGCGGAAATACTTACCAGTTTTCTGTTACAGCTAAAATGAACAGTGATGGTTCAGGGTCCGCTATAACAACAATGCCAAGATATGATCAAAGTGGACCAACAAGTACTCAGAAAACCTATA
>DUAA01000261.1:0-1184 GCA_012961055.1 Nitrospinaceae bacterium | reverse complement strand
AGTGGAACTGACTACTACGGCTACATAGGTTATTACGGACTATGGATGCCCTCTGATGCAAGTGTGGGAGACAATAGCACGGTTGCAAAAATGGATTTTGGTGGAGCGGCTGATCAGGCTGGAGATGATTACACCGTACGCTCCTGGGGTGGAAAGCTGACGAAATGGACGAAGAACACTATCACCCTTGGTAGTATTAAGAATATCCCACTCTCATGGCAGGATCCCTCCGATAGTTACACAGAGAAAAGAGTTTATTGGGACGGGACCAATTTGAAATATGATGGTAAAAGGAACACAACTACCTACCAATGGGATGACGTGACTGCAACAACGCTTACCCTAACAAGTTCGAATGCACCATATTATTTTGGTTTCTATTCACAGGCTTTAGGCGGAGATGGGAATATTCAATTAACTTATGGAACCGGTCTCAGTTGGAACGTACCTAACGCACCGGCAGATAACACTTCTGTCGTGTTCAATACAAGAGAGTCCATCTTTCCGGGGGACAGTGCTCCAAGTGTCTTGGCCTGCTATGATCGATGTCCAAACCCGGCCACTCTTGCAAGTGGTACTCAAACAACAGCTTACCTGCGCTTTAGCGGTCTTGATAACGCAAGTGCTACAAACGCATTTATGTATTCTTTTGACAATACAACAAGTGGAATGGTACTCAAGTTTGATAATAATTCGACTTCGACACCTGTTCTCTTGAGCAGCGCAAACAGTAATCTGAGTTATGGGGTACAATCAGGAATCCTGTTTGATAACACTACTGCAAACTATAATTTATTACGATGTGCCCATGACAATAATTCGATTTGTCAATGGAATGCCCGTCAGAAAATGTCTACTTTTTATACCTGGGAAACTGGTTCTAATGATTGGCAAAAGCTCACAGTCCTGGTAGCAAGTGACAACAGCAGTGTGAAATTTGATCCTCCGATGAGCGTCAAATATACTCACAGCGGAACCGGTAGCAACAGCGGTAAGAGCTATGATAATGCATCATTTTACCTAGAATATGGTGGCTTTGGCGACCTTTGGGGACTTCCATCTTTTTGCATAAGCCGCAAAAATGGCGAAAAGGTCTCTTGCGCCAATGATGGTACTACTCGCTGGATCGATGAAATTATGATCCCGGCAGATTCAATTGCGACTCAAACCAAGGACGGTTCGAC
>DUAA01000260.1 GCA_012961055.1 Nitrospinaceae bacterium | reverse complement strand
CCTTTGGATGGTTGTATAATTTTATTGCTAGAAAGTCTTCGCTTAGCGAATTGGCTGATTAGTCACATAGGGGAAGACTTGAAGACGAGAGAAAGTTTTATGCGGTTTAGGCTTCATTTGCCACCCAGAACAAAAAATAGGCTACGACCTAACCAGCAAAAATCCTCATTTACTAGGTTGTTATATTGATCTACCTCAATTGAGATTAATTAGACAAAGATGAATGTTAATGATCAGAGTTTCCATAGCACCATCACGTTGCGCACTGGACTTAAGAATCCGATCTGTCTTGACCAGTTCGGTGTAACATTTTTGGAGCTGTAGGTTGCTAAGTTTGCTAGCATATTTCAGTGATTTTTCTACGGCAAATGGATGTGCCCCTATCTTCTTGGCAATCTGGTTTGAAGGAACACCCTGCGCTTGGTAACTTTTCACTTCCCAAATCATACGAAATTGCCAAGTAATCGCCCCTAAAATTTGTATTGCGTCTCCCCCGTGCTTAAACTGGCTTTGCAGTACCATCAAGGCTTTATCAATATTTTTTTCCACTAGAGCCCCTGTAAGACCAAACACATCTTGTTGTTTGATTTCCCCCACAACTTCGGAAATATCCTTCTGCGAAACAGTTTTTTCCTTACCAGCATAAAGTAGAACTTTTTCAAGCTCTTTAGCTAAAACCCCGGGACGAGCTCCCACCCGGCCCACCAGAATCTCAGCGGAACCTTTCGACATTGAGTAACCCTGTTCCTTAGCCAGATCTATAACCCAAGGAATCAACGTATATTCTTTTGGGGCTTCACAGGAGACAGATCCTTTTCCATCTGCCAACTTTTTTAGCAATTTCCTCCTACGATCAACCTTGTCTGAAGTAACCACTAGACAGACACCCTCTATGGGAGTATTTGCATATTCAACAAGGGCCCCTATATCCTGCTCTTGCTGAGTTTTTGATGCATCAGGAGTAAATTCACCGACATCAGGATCTTGAACGGATTCTTTAATTTCCTCCATGACAGCGTCTTTCTCAGAAAGAGTAAACTTGTCATGCATATTCTCCACGACTACTAACTTGGTTCCTCCCATAAACGAAATAGTTCTGCCAGCATCTATCCACTGATGAACGGAACTATACCGCCCATCAAATTCCTCAAGGTTAAAGTCTCGGTTATCCTCGGTGATCAACTTCAGGTTAAGAGCTTGAATCACTTGTTTCTGGTAAACTCTCTCCGAACCATGGAGAAAGTAAAAGTGCTCAATCTTTCCTTTGGATATTTTTTTCAGTAATTCGTTAGCGGTCATATTTCACATATGAATGAGTTTAATTGGCATCGGATTCGAAAATTGGCTTGGTGAAGTCACATTGTATCGAAGACCAACCTAGATCACAGAAGAAAATTCGTGGAATTAAATTTATTTTTCCATCCTCGCTCCGCAAGAATTTTAGGCTTTCATCAACCGGTTTGCTCGGAACAAACGTATGTGTTGTGCTTAATAATCCCTAAATGATATCGTCTATTATACCAAGCTTCCAGCCGCACAGACCTTTGAAAAGACACAAGGTCGCATATAAGTGGTTTGACATATCAAGACGAATAGAAATTCTAGATGGGTTATGGCAAAGAGATCAGGTAGAAAAAGAAATGACTGCCGATCAAATTTCGGAGGCTGAACGGTTGTCGGAGGACTGGATGGAGCAAAAGCAATAGAAAATAAGGTCCCTACATACATAGTTCGAGAACTCGAACTACTCAGGAGAAATGTAGAAATAAAAAATACAACTCTTTACTAGGGGAATAAATGGTGCTCACAAAAGTATTAGCAGGCCTGTGTGCCGGCTGCTGAATTTGACTACAAGTCATCTTAATCATTGAAATTATTTCGTTTTGTGTAAGCCTGTCAATGAGCTTGGTTTCTAATAATT
>DUAA01000259.1 GCA_012961055.1 Nitrospinaceae bacterium | reverse complement strand
TCCAGAATAATTTTAGAGATGCCTTCCTTTTCCAAGCTCAGCGGAACTTCATAAATAGAGCTGACATCCATAGCAGTAAAAACAGAGCTGGCCTCGACACTGCAAAACAAAGCTATTTTATCCTTGATAGATTTAGAAAGTTTTTTCTCAGTCCGGCATAGCAAAATATCCGGCTGGATACCAATCTCTCTCAGTTTCTGAACACTGTGCTGCGTGGGTTTGGTCTTCAATTCACCCGCAGTTTTAATATACGGTACTAGAGTCAGGTGAATATAAAGCACATCCTTCAGTTTCTCATCAAAGCGAAATTGCCTAATGGCCTCAAGGAAAGGCAAGCTTTCAATATCACCCACCGTCCCACCAATTTCACAGATTACAACATCGACATCCCTGCCGACAGATCGGATATACGATTTTATTTCGTCAGTGATATGGGGAATCACCTGAACAGTGGCTCCTAAGTAATCCCCTTTTCGTTCTTTTTGAATTACATTGTGATAAATACGCCCCGCAGTGATGTTATTAGCTTTGCGCATTTTTGCATGCGTAAATCGTTCATAATGTCCTAAATCAAGATCTGTTTCCGCACCATCATCCGTCACATACACTTCTCCGTGCTGAAAAGGATTCATCGTTCCAGGGTCTATGTTGATGTAGGGATCCAGTTTTAAGATGGTTATTTTGAGCCCGGTGCATTCCAGCAAACTGCCTATAGAAGATGCCGCAATCCCTTTGCCTAAAGACGACAGAACCCCACCTGTAACAAAAATATACTTTCCTTTTATACTTTTTATTCGATCTTTCAATCAATATTCCTCATCATTTACTAGGCAAAACCGCCGCCAAATTCTTTTCTATCATCTCCAAATCTGCCTCGCAATCCACTCCTATAGAGTCCAAGTCGGTCTCGATTACTTTAATTTTGAAACCACTTTCAAGAATACGTAATTGTTCAAGCTTCTCAATTTTCTCCAAGCCAGATTCGGGCAAACCGCCAAACTCCATCAAAAATTTTTTTCTGTATGCATATAAACCAATATGTTTATACCAGAAAGGTTTCAAAGGGTCGAACGTTGAATTTTGAGTCAATTCATCGGTCCATTCATCCCTGTCCCAAGGTATGGGAGCTTTTGAGAAATATAAGGCTGCGTTAGAATTATCCACCACAACTTTGGTGACATTTCGATCCATCAACTCTTCGCGTGTTTTTATAAGAATCTTCAGAGTGACAATTGATGCTGAAGTATCTCCCATTAAAGGGCAAACTATCCGGTCAATATTTTCAGGGGGAATCAACGGTTCATCACCCTGCACATTCACAACGATATCGCATTCTCTATCACTAATCACCTCAGCTATGCGATCGGTTCCAGACGTATGATTCGTTGAAGTCATTATAGCAGTCCCACCAAAATTATTTACAACTTCCAGAATACGGGCGTCATCAGTCGCTACTATTACTTCTGAAACACTTTTAGCTTTACTGGCCTGCTCAAAAACCCTTTGAACCATCGGCTTTCCTCTGATAAGGGCTAGAGGCTTGCCTGGAAACCTAGAGGAGGCCCACCTTGCAGGTATAACAGCTACGACTTTAATGTCAGTAGGCATTCCGATTGACCAACCCTTTCCATACGGTCAAAAAAAGAATCTTCAAATCAAGAAGTATAGACCAGTTTCTAATATAATATAAATCACACTCAATTCTTTTTTCCAATGAAGTGTTCCCTCTCCAGCCATTTACTTGAGCCCAGCCGGTTAAACCCGCTTTCATCTTCAATCGCAACATATAAAAGGGAATGGTTTTTTTAAATTCTTCAACAAACATCGGCCGCTCAGGACGTGGACCGATAAAACTCATTTGTCCCATAAAAACATTGAAAAACTGAGGGAGCTCATCCAAACTAGTTTTTCTTAAAAATGTGC
>DUAA01000258.1 GCA_012961055.1 Nitrospinaceae bacterium | reverse complement strand
ATGCGATGGCAACCAAAATTTATGCGGATGCTTATAACAGCGACCCTAAGTTTTATGCTTTCATGCGTTCCATGGAAGCTTATAAGAAATCTTTAAAAACAGACACCACTCTCCTTATGTCTGAGAGTTCCGATTTCTTGGAGTTCCTAAACAAATCAAAATAAATTTTCCTACCTTAATCAGAGCAAAATTCATGGATTATTTCTATTATATAAAGTGATAGCCGTTCTCCTTACTTACCAGGTGGCATGAGAATACTCATTGTAGGTGCGGGTATAGTTGGATACAACCTTGCTCAGGAACTTTCCCAGGAAGGCCATGATATAGCTATCGTGGACCAGAACTCGGAAAGAATTCGGCGCATTGCTGACACTTTGGATGTCTTAGCTGTTGAAGGCAATGCCTGCATGCCTAGTGTACTCATAAAAGCTGGGGTCAAATCTTCCGAAATGGTGATTGCGGTCACCGAAAAAGATGAAATCAATCTGCTGGCCTGTATTTTGGCATCCCGGTTCGACGTTCCCAAGCGATTTGCAAGGCTCCGAAATAAAGAGTTTTCAAACCAAAATCGGGTTTTCTCTCCAGAAGAATTGTCCATCGACCAGATCATTAATCCCGGACAGATCATTATCAAAACTATTTTACAAATTCTTGAAACTCCCGGCGTAGTAAGCGTTGCGGAGTTTGCCGATGGGGAAATTCTATTGCGCGAGTTTGACGTGCCGGAAGATGCCCCTCTTTCTGGCAAAACTATTCATGATATTCGTAACATCACACAAATGGATTCGTTTCTGATTGTTGCGATTGTTCGGGATGGTGAGTTGATCATCCCAAAAGATCAAGACATCATCCAGGCTGGGGACAGGTTTTACACCTTGGTGGACAAAGAGTTCCTACCCTTCCTCCTGCCTATGTTGAACCGAACAATGGATCAAGTAGAAAAAATTATCATCTATGGTGCTACATCCACGTCCACACAGCTGGCCAGTATTCTGGAAAAAAATATGCTAGACGTTTGTATTATTGAGCCTTCCCGAGAGAAAGCTCAACGGGCTGCTGACCAACTCAAGCGAACCGTAGTTCAACATGGCAGTGGTACCGATATGGACTTGTTCAATGAAATCAATATGAAGGATGCAGATTTTTTCCTAGCTCTTTCCCATGATGATGAGAACAATATTCTTTCAGCCCTTCTGGCAAAAAAATATGGCGCCAAACGGGCTCTTGTTATTACCCACGACCCGGAATACCTACCTATTCTGGATTCGATCGGGATGGACATCACTATTAATCCTCGACTTATTACGGTCAGCGCCATTCTCAAACATTTGCGAAAAGGTCGGGTGATGTCGGTCTTCAAGCTGATTGAAGATGCCGAAGTCATGGAGATCGAGGTAGAAGAAAACTCTTCTATTGCTAACAAGCAAATAGTTAATATCAAGTTTCCTAAAGGTGCAATGATCGGAGCTGTCCTACGAAAAGGCGAAATGTTGCTTCCAGATGATGAAGTGACTTTGGAAGCAAAAGACTCTGTCATCATTGTGGCTCTGCCTGGAACCATAGAAAAAATAGAAAAATTGTTTGGTCGCAAAAGGTCCTTCCTTCCTTTCCGATGAATATACGGGCAATATTAAATGTCGTCGGAGTTCTGCTTTTACTCGTTTCCGGGTTAACTCTGGTACCTATCGGTGTTTCATTGTATTTCGGCCATGCTCCTATCGAGGGTTTTATGTCTGAAACCGATGCGTTTGTGTGGACGTTTGGCCTCAGCCTGACATCCGGACTTATATTTTGGAAATTATTCCCCTCTGGACTGAACAAACTTCGAGATCGAGAAGGATTTGCCATCGTTACCGTTTCCTGGCTATCGATTTCCGCTTTTGGAGCGCTCCCTTTATACTTGAGCGGAACGTGTCCAGAGTTCATTGACGCGTTTTTCGAAAGT
>DUAA01000257.1 GCA_012961055.1 Nitrospinaceae bacterium | reverse complement strand
TGCTCTTGTCGGGCATACCGGTAGTGGCAAATCCACTTTAACCAAACTTCTCATGCGATTTTATGATGTAGAATCAGGGACCATTCTCATCGACGATTACCCAATAAAAAACTTAAAGGTGTCTTATTTACGTGAACAAATCGGGCTTGTTCCGCAAGATCCATTCTTATTCAATGGCACCGTGGCAGAAAACATTCTCTACGGAAACATCGAAGCCAACCGAGGCCAGATTATCTCTGCAGCAGTCTCAGCACATGCAGACCTCTTTATAACAAAACTTCCGGACGGATATGACACGATGGTCGGGGAACGTGGAGTCAAACTATCAGGCGGGGAAAAACATCGCATTACCATCGCTCGGATTTTCCTAAAAAATCCACCGATCCTAATATTGGATGAAGCCACTTCATCTGTAGACACTGAAACTGAGCAGCATATTAAACAAGCTCTCGAAACACTGATGGCAGGACGTACCACTCTGGTCATCGCACACCGTTTATCAACCTTAGAAGGAGCAAACCGAGTTCTGGTGATGAAAGAAGGGAAACTGGTAGAAACAGGAACACACGAAACCTTGATCTCCACGGATTCAGAGTACGCTCAATTATTCCGCCAACAAGTTCACCTCTAACGGAAAACACTCGCCCTTTGGCACCACACCCCGTAGGCGAGATCAAGCATCTTCTTCAATGAATTTACCCATCTCGCGGAATTTTTTCTTTCGCAACGAGATCATTTCACTTAATGGAATTTGAGTTAATCGGTCAAGGTTTTTTCGTAGGGATTTTTTCAGCCGGATAGCGGCCTGCTTGTGATTGCGGTGAGCACCGCCAAGGGGTTCTCGAATGACTTCATCAATCACATTAAATTTCAAGAGATCATTTGCCGTGATGCACAAAGCATTGGCTGCTTGAGCTGTTTTCCCTTTGTCTCCCCAAAGAATAGATGCACAACCTTCAGGAGAGATCACCGAATAGACAGAATGCTCAAACATCATTATATGATCACCAATACCAATGGCCAATGCTCCGCCAGATCCACCTTCGCCAATCACCACACAGATAATTGGCACCTTGAGTTGGATAATATTGAATAAATTAGTGGCAATCGCTTCTGCCTGCCCCTTCTCCTCTGCATCAATACCGGGATAAGCTCCAGGCGTATCAATAAAAGTAATAACGGGCATATTAAATTTCTCTGCCATTCGCATTAAACGCAGAGCTTTTCTATAGCCAGCAGGTTGAGACATACCAAAGTTTCGTTTTATATTCTCTTTGATATTCCTTCCCTTCTGATGCCCTATTACCATTACAGAGAAATCATCAAATTTTGCAACCCCCCCGACAATGGAAGGGCCATATCCTCCGTGCCGGTCTCCATGGAGTTCAATAAAATCCTTAAAAACCAAATTCAAATAATCCTGAGTGTAGGGCCTGTCAGGATGCCTGGCCACCAGAGTTTTATCCCATCCCTTAAGACTGGAGTAGACATCATGCTTCTTTCGACGTAGCTTTTTTTTTAGATTTGCAATCTCATGGGTGATATCTCCAACACTATCATACATATGAGACATAGAAACCAAGTCGTGAATCTGGGTTTCCAAAGCAAAAATCTCGCGCTCAAATTCTAGTATCTGCACCATATTTTTTAAACTTTAGTTACTAAGATTTATATTTTTAGCATTTTACCACAAAAATAAAAGTGCCTCTATCAGCCGCTATTTAAAATACTTTAAAACAAGAATTCAAACCTTAGTAGGAATATCAATAGAAACCAAATATTGGGTGAGTTAGGTTTTTGAGATTTACAGATTTATTCAACGCGCGAGCACCCTTGGAACCAATTCTGTTCTGCCCCAATTTTAAAGATACCAGGTTTGCTAATAATGGGGATTGGGCGATGGCCTTGGCCCCTTCATCTCCAATTTGATTAAAATTCAAGTCCAGTTTCTTT
>DUAA01000256.1 GCA_012961055.1 Nitrospinaceae bacterium | reverse complement strand
GGTTAGTTCTTTCAATTTACTAGAATTGAAGTCAGCCATGGCTTCTGTCCAATCCCTTCCCGACTCAACTCCCATCATGCGTACCACTACCGGGAATTTCCTGATGCCAAGCGGAAGCTTATGGTTTGGATTCGAACCCGCCATTTGCACGTTGCTATCCACCAGTTGAACCGGTTCTCTCGGAATGCCCATTCCCACTGCAACTTCAGGGCAGGTCGGCACAACTTCAAAACCATCTCCTAACAAGTCGATCACAACTTGGTTGGCCTTGTGGCCTCCGTTATAACGTACCGGTTCGCCCAGCAGGCAACTACTCACTCCAATCTTGATAATTATATTTTCCATTTCCCAGACTACTTAACTTGTTCACGGGCACCAATATCTTTGCGGTAGTGGATGCCATCCCATTGGATTTTGGAAACCGCCTCATAGGCTTTAGAAATTGCTGCAGGCGTATCCACTCCAGTCGCAGTAACCCCCAGTACTCTTCCACCGTTGGTGAGGACTTTGTCCTCTTCCCCCTTAGTCCCCGCGTGAAAGACCACGACATCGGACAAGGCACCCGCCTCATCCAGACCCAAAATCTCTTTTCCTTTTTCATAAGATCCGGGATACCCTTTGGCAGCCATCACCACGCAGACCGAGGGTTCCTGTTTCCATTTTAATTCGCATTGATCAAGAGTGCCATCGATGCACGCTTCAAAGAGAGGAACAATATCGCTTTCCATTCGAACGAGAAGTGGTTGTGTTTCCGGGTCTCCAAAACGGACATTGAACTCAAGAGTTTTTGGTCCCAGTTTAGTGAGCATTAGTCCTGCATAAAGAATCCCCTGATAGGGCCGACCTTCCACTTTCATGGCACTAATCAGAGGAAACATGATTTTATCGCGCACCAATTGGCGCATAGTGTCGGTGAACACTGGAGCCGGAGAATAAGCCCCCATGCCCCCGGTATTAGGTCCTTGATCGCCATCCCATGCGGCTTTGTGATCCTGCGCCGAATCCATGAGAAGCACGGAATTTCCATCGGTAAATGCCAGGACTGAAACCTCCTGCCCTTCCAAAAACTCTTCGATAACAACCTCGTCTCCCGCCTCACCAAAAGACTTGTCTTGCATGATTAGGTCTACAGCATTTCGGCCTTCTTCTGCATTGCAGCATAAGATGACTCCTTTGCCTGCCGCTAGTCCGCTGGCTTTAACAACTCTGGGCCCGGTTTCTTTATTAAAATATTCTCTGGCCTTCTCATGCGAAGTGAAAATTTCATATTCCGCTGTGGGCAATTCATATTTTTTCATGATGTTCTTAGAGAACACTTTGCTACCTTCCAGTTCCGCCGCACGTGCAGTTGGACCAAAAATTCGTAGTCCTTTTTCCTGAAATTGGTCGACAATCCCCATCACCAAAGGTTGTTCGGGTCCTACCACGGTGAGTCCAATTTTGTTTTCCAGAGCGAACGCTAAAAGTTGATCAATGTGATCAGCAGGAATCGGAACATTGTTGGCAAGTTCCGCTGTACCGGTATTTCCAGGCGCACAGAAAATCTCGGTCACTTCCGGACTCTGGCTGATTTTCCAGACCAGAGCGTGTTCTCTTCCTCCTCCCCCTATTACCAGTACCCGCATTAAATCTCCTTATTATCTTGGTATGATTCAAGTAGGAATTTATATAAAATAAACAGGTCTTGCAACTCTTTCATGTTTTTAGTTAAAGAAAATATTAATATGGTCAGGCTAGATTCCATAAGTAAATCATTTGGCGGAAAAACCGTAGTAAAAAATGTTTCGTTGGAGATCGAAACGGGCGAGCTTTTCACCCTGCTGGGAAGGAGCGGGTGCGGAAAAACCACCTTGTTACGGATGATAGCTGGGTTTGAAACTCCAGATAGTGGCACCATAGCCATTGAAGGGCAGGATGTCGGTTCGCTACCTGTTGAACAAAGACCCGTTGGACTCATATTTCAAAATTACGCCTTGT
>DUAA01000255.1:9606-11702 GCA_012961055.1 Nitrospinaceae bacterium | reverse complement strand
CCGGGGTTGCCTATTTCACTGAGTAAATTTTTTAACCGTTCTTTTTCATCTTCATCTTCAATGCGCCGGGAAACACTGATATGGTTGATCGTAGGCATATAGACCAGATAACGTCCAGGAAGAGAAATATAGTTGGTGATACGCGCTCCCTTGGTTCCCAAGGGATTTTTGGCAACCTGTACCAGAATATTCTGGCCTTGCTGTAAAATATCCTGAATGAGGATTTCATGATAGGGTCTGCTGGCAAAGGGGTCTTCTTTTTCATTAAATGCGGGGGGTCTGATGGCATCTTCGTGGCCGAGGATATTGGTGACATCGATATCTCCGACATACAAGAAACCAGATTTTTCCAGTCCGATATCGACAAAGGCTACCTGCATTCCAGGAAGGACTTTCGTGACCTTGCCATGATAGATATTTCCAACAATTCCTTTATTGGCTTTGTGTTCAATGAACAATTCTGCCACTTGTTGATTTTCTATTAGCGCAACGCGTATTTCACGTTGGTTGGAATTTATCAAGATTTCAGAAGACATGAATACCTTGTTTATATTGGCTGAACTCAAAATTATAGCATGGCACAGTTACGAAACCTTGAGAAAAACTGAACAAGAGACTTTTATACTAATGAAGTAATCTTCGCATTTCGACGTTAAGTAAAAGACCTATTGCAAAAAAGTTTGTGATGAGAGAAGAGCCCCCATAACTCAAGAAGGGGAGAGGAATGCCAGTGATTGGAAACAGGCCGACGGTCATACCGATATTAAAAATAATGTAAAACGTGATGGAGCTAATTAGTCCGAGAGAGAGAAAGAAACCAAACCGATCCCCAGCCCGAAAAGCGATATTTAATCCCTTCATAATGATAAAAAGAAAAAAGGATAAAAGAATAGCTACGCCGACAAAACCGGTTTCTTCAGCGAAGACTGAAAAAATAAAGTCCGTATGTTTTTCCGGTAGGAAGTTGAGTCGACTTTGAGTTCCGGCGAAAAGACCTTTCCCCCAGAACCCGCCTGACCCGATTGCGATTTTAGACTGGATAGAATGGTAGCCTGCCCCAAGCGGATCTAATTCCGGATTGAGCAAAGTAAAGAGCCGGGTTTTTTGATAGTCCATCAGGAAGAACCAGATTGTGGGGGCCAATAGGAGACCACTGCTAAACAGCTTTATCAAGGTAATTTTTTCCAACTCAATGGCAACTATGAAAACCATAAAAATGAAAAAAATCATCATGGTCGTTCCAAGGTCAGGCTGGACAACGACGAGACCTCCCAGAGTTAAAGTCATCAAAGCAGGGATGATAAGATCCTTTAATTTATATTGTCCTGATATTTTTCCCGATTCAAAGTATTTTGCCAAGGCAAGAATCAACGATATCTTGGCAAACTCTGAAACCTGAATACTGACAGAACCAATATAAATCCAGCGCCGTGAACCCGATACGATCACACCATTGATCAGCACATAAGCGAGGCTCAGAAGAGTAAGTGCAAATATGAGATAGGCATAGCGGCTGAACCAGCGGTAATCGAGCAACAATGCGAAGAGCATGGCAACCAACCCGTAGCCGACCCAGTAAATTTGTTTGATGTAAAGTACGCGGAAAAAAACTTCTGGCCGACCATGATTGGCACTGTATATCATCACCACCCCGAGAATAGAAATTCCCAAGCATGTCAGAAAAAGTAACCAATTGAAATTTGCAGCTAAGCGTTGACTAATCACGCAACTATTTTACCATAATACATTGAAAGTCATGGGTATTGCTGTTTGTATTCTGAGGTTGCGAGGTTGGTTGAATATAATAAATAGGGTTACTAACACAGTCATCCCTGAAAAACCTTGTTTTTCAGGGGATCATGTGAAAAGTGAAGGGCTTCTTTATGCGTTGACGTATTGAGAGAACAGGTTTTGAACAGCCGCTAAAAAAGAAACAATTAAGAAAGCCCTCAGGAGCTTTGGGATATTGTGCCCTGTACTACACAGGGTCATGTTCATGCTGCCGTCTTCTACGCCGAGCAGATAGTTTCTACCCAACCGTCCATGGTTTTTCATGTGCCCTATCACCGGCGCAATTCCTGTTTTTTGCTTTAACT
>DUAA01000255.1:9154-9548 GCA_012961055.1 Nitrospinaceae bacterium | reverse complement strand
ACTTCCTCATCGCTCAAATCTTTTGCGTATTTTAAATAATGCAAACCCACAAACAACCGTGTTGGTTTCGCAGGACGGTCAGCTAGAGCGGTGGCTGATGATTATTCTAAACGGGTCGATGACAAAGAGGTGTGGCCCCTTAAAGCCGAGTCAATATTTTGTTCACTAGAAAAGGTTGCTGCCCAGTTGTCTTCCTTTTTAAGGAATATCGTCAGGTTGGGCCTTGTTCTATTTGACGACACCTTCCCAGATGTAACCGAAACGGTTTCTGTGTTTAACCATCAGCCAGTACATTTTATTGAATTCGATGTTGGTTCTTCTCACGAAGTCCACTTCTTCGCCTTTTCGTAGCTTGGTGATATTTGAAAAAACGGTTCCCGGTCCTTTTTTAAGA
>DUAA01000255.1:8819-9114 GCA_012961055.1 Nitrospinaceae bacterium | reverse complement strand
GGTGGGTTCTTTCATCGCCATCGGTAACTTGATTTCCTGAGGTGCTTCAGGTCGAGTAACCGATGTTATAACAGGTTGTTTAATCATCAAATTTTGAGGTAATGCTGAAGATGTAGATGTTGGTATCGAAGCATAATTCATCTCTGTTGTCTCTCCAAATTTCACAAAAATGGGATTGGAAACCAAATGGTCTTCGGCAGATAATTGTGCTTTTATTCGATAATAAAGAGGTTCCCTTTTGCTTACCCCAACATCTCTCCAGATCAATTCGTAAGGCAGAGAAACGGTTTCTGCT
>DUAA01000255.1:6352-8730 GCA_012961055.1 Nitrospinaceae bacterium | reverse complement strand
AGAACCCCATTTCGGATGATCTGAATATGCGCCGTCTTGTTCCCGCCCTGTATGGTACGAAGTTTTAATTTGATGGAAGGAAAATCTGTCAAAACCAATTCTTCTCCCATCGTGACCTGATTTCCTGTGTTCTGGTTCTCGACTATAAACTCATCAAGGGAAAGTCGGTTTTCATCAGATTGACGGACGGCATACATCCTTCCATTTTTCATGGCGTCGAGTACAGTCTCGTTGTTTCTTTCTCGAACGAGCAAAATAGTGCGAACGGAGCCGAGCCGGTTATTATTCTGGTTTTCGCAAAGATAATCACTACCTCCAAACCCCCAAACAGGGTGTTCACGCTCTCCATTCAGATATTGCATAAGAACCTGATCCCATTGCTGGCCCGGCTCGGTTTGATGGATGGGTTTGTCCCCCACTGCCTGAAACCCGGTATAGTTTTGCGTGGTTAACAGGTCATCCGGATAAGGAAGGGTTTCGATAACGGTATTGTCTTCCTGACTGATAACCACATCGGTTTCCATATGGTTCCAAAAAACCAACGCGCCCTTGGATGTGGCGTAATCGATTAAATTCTGATACGGCTCTATGCCTCGGTCTCCATGATAAGGATCAAAAGGGGAGCTTTGAAACGGATGGTTGTTAATGGTCAGGAGGGCAAAGAACAACATGAGGGGTACGGTGACTATCCGGAAGTAACCTTTGTATACGGCTCCAACTGTTAGCATAGAGATGAACGCAATTATTATAAAATTATTACGAAACTCATCAATATAATTTTTTGAAAAATTGCTGTTAGGCAAAGGCAATTGTTCGATATCCTGAGCGGTATCCATTCCAAAAACTAGTAAATGCTTGTCCCAGTTATGAGCCATTAGGTTTTCATCGTAGTGGCTTCCGCTCCAAAAATAAAAAGGGATAGTTTCAACACCGGGGATCAACAGGGTACGCTCAAACTTTCGGTCATTGTCCCTTATTTCTGAGATATATCCACCTGCCCCTCGTTCGAGCACGGAAGATCTTGGTGTGGTATTTGTGAAAATTCTTTCAAATGGTTTGATTCCAAATTCTATGGAGTTCCGGGCTAGGTCACCAAACAAGAGCACATCTATTTTTTGGCGTTCTGCCTGGGTGGCAAGATCCTCGATGGATGAACATCCCTCGCTGAAGGTGGTTTTGATATCAGCCACACTATCAATTTGAATATATAGGGCTAATGCATTAGAAGGAGAGAGAACCATCAGGACGCTGATTAAAATCAACCTTAATCCGAACCCTAAGAAAATATTTTTTATTGAATGGAAAACCCACTGTAAACGAAACAAAGTTTAGGAACCTCCAACTATCTGATCTTTAAAATGTTTTTGGTATATTAGACCATAGAGTTACAGCACGCTCTATCTAAATTTTATCGAAATTATATGGGGCTATACATGGTTTTATTTCTAAAATTTTTTATGACTTGCAGTTTTATGGTACACTTAAACGGTTGAGTTTTAATGGTTTCCTCTCCCTCATTAGGCGTGAGGCCAGTGAACAATAGCGTTCTCTGGCGAGCAATCGTTTTTCTCGGCTTTGGTGAGCCTTTGTGTTTCTCAGAAACTGTGTTGGCCGGTTTACAACTATCAATATTCACTTCCCTCGCTAGAGAACGAGGAAGGAGTATAGAGCGGTATAGTGAGTCTCTGCTGTCTGTTTCCCATGCTAAGAGGCAGGCCCGTCTTTGAATTTCTTTCCGAAATCCCTTAGGGTTCAGTTTCATGACATCTAGACTTCTGGTTGCTGACGATAGTATCACCATCCAAAAAATTATATCCATGGCCTTTGCAACGGAGGATGTGGAAGTCGAAGGGTTCGTTGACGGTCAGGAAGCATTTGATCGGATTGTGGAATTTAACCCTGATATCGTATTAGCGGATGTGGATATGCCCGGACTGGATGGTTTTGAGTTGAGCTCTAAAATTAAGCAATCCTCCGAAACGAATTCGATAAAAGTTCTACTTCTTTCCAGCGAGCTTGAAGACTTTGATGAACAACGCTATCAAAAATGTGGTGCAGACAACCATATTTCGAAACCCTTCAAATCGGGTGATATTGTTGCCTTGGTAAAAAGCCTGTTGGATTCTTCTTCAAGCAGTGATGAAATAGTTTTACAACCGGGAGATGATTTGCTGGAAGTGAGGGAACCTGTTGAATTCACCGACCCTGAAACATTGAGTGATCTCGATGCGCCAGAGCCCAGTTTGGAAGACTTATTGGCGTCGGTCGAAAAACTTTCTAATGAGGGGGTAAGTACTCCTGATGCGGAAGAAGAGGATTTATCTTTTGAAAAGAATCCTGACTCAGAAGAAATACAAGAACCTGAAGGAGCATTGTAT
>DUAA01000255.1:533-6310 GCA_012961055.1 Nitrospinaceae bacterium | reverse complement strand
ATTTTTGCGGAGGTTCGCCAACGTAAACTTGATAATATGGAAGATTTGGACTCCTCTTTTAAAGAGATTGTGAGGGCTGGGGGTCCGGCTCATCAAAAAGAGATAGCTGATACTGCTGAATTATCATCGATGGGTGGGATTATTCCCGAACCGAAAGACCTTTTGGAGTGTATTGCCCCCGGCACGTTTTCTGAGGTGGGTAAGCGCCCTTTAACGTCAGAAGATGTTAAAGGAAGTCTGGATTATATTTCCGATTTGTCTGATCAAAGTGGGGAAATGAATTCCCTGCAAGAAAATTTTTGTTCGGATAATTTGGGTCACGATTCTGAAAACAATTTATTTGCTCAGACGATTGCTGATAAGGTGAATCCGTTATTGCAAAGATCGTTGGGTTCTGCTCTGGAAAAAGAAGTTTCCGGATTGTCGGATGTGATTTTACAAACTATCCGTGAGGTGGTGAGGGAGGTTATGCCGGAAATTGCTCGCCAAGTGATTCGAGAGGAAATCGAAAAGATTAAAAAGCGGGATATGTTTTAACGGGTCTCATTAGCGATCGATCCCTCGGCACTGGATTGAAACGTAGTAAGGACTGTCGCCCATACCTATTGCTAACCGAAATATAATATTTTTTATTCCTACAGGGGATGAAGGCTGAAGAAAACTGCACAGCGTTCCCTGACAGATCAACACCAAAGCTCGCCATGTTCGTGTAGGGCAAAGCGGACGAGGAGGGTATTTTTTATTTTTGCCTTTAGAGAATAATGTCATCGAATGATTCAACTGGATAAACATTACGAGCCGGAAGAAGTGGAAAAACGCTGGGGAAAATTCTGGCAGGAAAAAAATTTATTTCATGCCGATGAGACGCTAGCTCGGCCACCCTTTACTATTGTCATACCTCCTCCTAATATTACGGGTCGTTTGCACATAGGCCATGCCTTCAACTGTACCCTGCAGGATATCCTGATTCGCTGGAAACGCATGCAAGGTTTCAATGCCCTATGGCAGCCGGGCACGGACCATGCAGGAATCGCCACACAGAATGTAGTCGAGCGTCAATTGCATGCAGAAGGAACTGACCGACAGGCTCTAGGTCGTGATGCGTTTGTAGAACGGGTATGGAAGTGGCGTAACGAATCGGGCGGAGCCATCACGGAACAATTGAAAAAATTTGGCAGTTCACTGGATTGGCAGAGGGACCGCTTTACTATGGACGAAGGTTTGTCCAAAGCGGTTCGCGAGGTTTTCGTTACGCTTTATGAAGAGGGATTGATTTATAAAGGCGACTATATCATCAACTGGTGTCCTCGTTGCCAAACGGCGCTTTCTGATCTGGAGGTGGAACATAAGGACACGCAAGGCCACCTGTATCACTTGAAATATCCGTTTAAAGAAGGCGAGGGTTTTCTCACGATTGCTACCACCCGCCCAGAAACCATGCTGGGAGATACAGCGGTAGCGGTCAACCCAGAGGATGAACGTTATACGAAATTCAAAGGCAAGATTTTGATCTTGCCAATAGTGAACAGAGAAATTCCGCTGATTGAAGACAAGTATGTCGATACCTCTTTCGGCACAGGAGCTCTTAAGGTGACCCCTGCTCATGATCCCAATGATTTTGAAATTGGGCGGCGTCATGACCTTCCTTCGGTCAATGTGATGGCTCCCAATGGCACTATGAACGTTGAGGCCGGACAGGCATATGAAGGAATGGATCGCTTCGAATGCCGCAAGAAGCTGGTGCAGGATTTAAAAGATGCAGGGATCCTTTTGAAAATAGAAGACCTTGATCATTCTGTAGGCCATTGCTACCGATGTAAAACAGTGGTCGAACCTTATTTGTCTAAGCAATGGTTTGTAAAAGCCAAGCCTTTAGCAGAGCCTGCAATGGAAGCGGTAAGAAATGGTTCTATACAAATTATTCCTAAATTTTGGGAAAATACGTATTTTGAATGGATGGAAAATATTCGCGACTGGTGCATATCCCGGCAAATCTGGTGGGGTCACCAAATCCCTGCTTGGACTTGTAAAGCCTGTGGTGAAGTGCAAGTTGCCCGAGAAACGCCTACAACTTGTTCGTCCTGTTCCTCTACAAATTTGGAACAGGAAACCGATGTGCTAGACACTTGGTTTAGTTCGGCGCTCTGGCCGTTTACTACATTAGGCTGGCCGGAAAAAACGGAAACCCTGGAAAAGTTTTACCCGACTTCGGTTCTATGTACGGGATTCGACATTTTGTTTTTCTGGGTGGCGCGTATGATCATGATGGGGATCAAGTTCATGGATGATGTGCCTTTTCGCAAAGTTTATATTCATGCCCTGATCCGTGACGCGGAAGGTCAGAAAATGAGTAAAACAAAAGGGAATGTGATTGACCCACTGGAAGTCATGGAGCAATACGGGACCGATGCACTACGCTTTACACTGGCCGCTTTTGCTGCTCAAGGTCGGGATATTAAACTGGATGAAGACCGCATTGAAGGTTACCGAAATTTTTGCAATAAACTCTGGAACGCTTCCCGATTTGTGTTTATGAATTTGGAGGGTTATGAAGGAACTTGCCAGTTGGATGACAAGT
This sequence comes from Nitrospinaceae bacterium, assembly GCA_012961055.1. Lineage (GTDB taxonomy): Bacteria > Nitrospinota > Nitrospinia > Nitrospinales > VA-1 > LS-NOB. The sequence goes on along the minus strand of DUAA01000255.1, from coordinate 3,732 downwards.
CCCAGAAGTCCATTGCGGATCGATGGATATTGAGTCGATTGAATGCTACCACGCAAGAAGTCAACCAGGCTCTGGAAGTTTTTAAGTTCAACGATGCTGCGCTGGCTGTATATAGGTTTATCTGGAATGAATATTGTGACTGGTATATTGAGTTTGCAAAATCCCGCTTAGCTGTGGATGGCCTTGAAAAAATTGGGACGCAGAATGTTCTTCTGCATGTGTTGGAATCGGCTCTGAAACTTCTGCACCCGTTTATGCCATTTATCACTGAAGAGATATGGCAGAAACTGCCTAAAGATGGCTCAAGCATTATGGTCAGCGCATTTCCTGATTTTAAACCCGAGAAAAGTGACAGCAAGGTTGAATATGATATGGGAAAAGTAATGGAAGTCATTACTGGAATACGAAATATCCGTGGAGAGATGAATTTAAATCCAGGCTTGAAATTAAACGCGTTAATCAAAACTAGTCATGCTGATTTGGAAGCTACTTTGAATAAACATTCCGGCTTTATCCATGACTTAGCCCGTGTTGGTCAGATTTCCATAGGCCCGGATATCGAAAAAATCAAGGTCTCGGCATCATCGGTTTTGGGCGGAATGGACCTAATTATTCCACTTGAAGGGTTGATGGATTTTGAGGAAGAAAAGAATCGTGTGAAAAAAGAGTTGAAAAAAATTAAAAAAGACCTCATATTTCTAGACAAGAAACTCTCCAACCCGAATTTTGTGAAGAAGGCGCCTGCCGAAGTCATCGAGAAAGATGAAAAAAGGAAAGCTACCCTTTCTGAAAAACAGGTCAAGCTTGAAGTTCATTTGCAAACAATAGAACAGGCAATTCAGTAAAGTATGTTGGTCGCCTTTAGGGAAATTAAACTTTCCACCCTATTTTAATTATGGACGCAAGAACAGAAAACCCGGCACGAAATGAAGTTCCTGTTGCATTCCAATGGGACTTGTCAGGATTATATTCATCGGATGATGGGTGGAATACAGAGTTGAAAGAATTGGAAGTGGATGTGAAAAAATATGCTTCCTTTGCTGGCACCCTTGGGAAGTCAGCGCTTCAACTCTGGTCATGTCTGGAGTTTGATATGACCTTCTCCCGTTCGTTGGAAAAACTTTATACCTTTGCACATCTCAAAAATGATGAGGATAAAACCAACAATCTTTATCAGAGAAACTTTGAAAAGGTAATGATGCTGGTGAATGAAGCGAGCAAGGCTTCCAGTTTTATTAGGTCGGAAATCATGTCTATCCCTGAGGATAAGGTGCAGGGATTTTTGGCTGAAAAAGAATTGGGTTTTTACCGATTCCATCTAGAGCAGATTTTGCGTTACCGGGATTACACCCTCTCTGAAAAGGAAGAGGCGCTTCTAGCTGCTTCCGGGGAAATGGGACGATCTATGCGGGATGCGTTTGATATGCTTGACAACGCCGACTTGCAACTGGGTGCTATTGAGGATGAAAACGGGGAACAGGTTTCTCTCACACATGGAAACTTCCAGAGCCTTTTACAGAATTATGATCGCCGGGTCAGGCAGGAGGCATTTCATACCTACTACAAAGCCTATGAATCGCATCAATATACCTATTCGACTTTGCTGGCCGGGAGCATTAAAAAGGATTTATTTTATTCCCGAGCCAAAAAATTTTCCAGTTATAGGGCCAAGACGTTGTTTTCGGAAAACATCCCCGTGCAGGTTTATGACAACTTGATTGATGCGGTACACCAGAACCTGAGGCCTCTCTATAAATATTTTGGATTGAGAAAACGTCTGTTAAAGCTTGATGAATTGCATATGTACGATTGCAGTGTTCCGATTGTGGAAGGAATTAACTGGCATATGCCATTCGAACAGGCTGCAAAAGAGATTCAAGCGGCTTTAAGCCCATTGGGTGAGGAGTATGTTGAACAAGTGACACGTGGATTGATATCTGACCGTTGGACAGATCGGTACGAAAATAAGGGCAAACGTAGTGGAGCTTATTCGTCAGGGTGCTACGATTCGAATCCGTTCATTCTTATGAACTTCAGAGAAGACAATATCAATAGTGTTTATACGCTGGCTCATGAAGCGGGACATTCGATGCATTCACTTTATTCCAGGAAAAACCAGCCTTACTTATATTCCGATTACACTATTTTTGTGGCTGAGGTGGCTTCCACCTTTAACGAAGCCCTATTAACTAGGCATTTTATGAGCCAGGATATTGAATTGGATATGCGAATATATCTGCTTTGTCGAGAGATCGATAATTTTCGCGGAACCTTATATCGTCAGACTATGTTTGCAGAATTCGAGCATCGGGTGTATGAGGCGGCTGAGTGTAATGAACCGTTGACACTGGAAACTTTTAAAAAGATATATATCGGTCTTCTGGAACTTTATTTTGGACCTGAGGTGGTTTTGGATGACTGCCTGCATTTGGAATGTTTTCGTATCCCACATTTTTATTTCAGCTTTTATGTTTATAAATATGCTACAGGTATTTCTGCCGCATACGCTCTGACAGATAGGGTTATTTCAGGGGGAAAGACGGAACTGAACGACTACTTGGGTTTTTTGAAATCAGGGGGCTCAAAATACCCGATAGACCTGCTGAAATCTGCCGGAGTTGATATGCTTTCACCGGAGCCGGTTCGAACCGCGTTGGAAAAATTCTCCACATTGGTCGATGAACTTGAACAATTAACTTCGAATCTCTAATAAAACCAAAGAATATTATTCAACAATAAAGAGGATACTTACAATCATGACACTTTACACCATTATTACAGGAGTACTGTTTTGAACAGACCAGGCTCTTTCCGAAAAAATGGAGGTAATCCAAGAAAACCTCAGAACCGCCAGGGAAAACCATCCGGAAGAAAACAAAACCCAAATGCGGGTTCCAGAACAGGTGGAATTCACCCATGGGTATCCTCTAGCGCTTCAGCTTCTACAGCGTTGACCTCGCACCTTACTGTAGCGAGCAATAGTAAACCGGGTGGCACCAATAACCGCAGACCACAAAACGCCAAGAACCCTTACCGTCAAAAACGTAGAAATGGCAGTACCCCGAACGGTCAAGGCGGAGGGAAACCTCCCTGCCAGGATAGATCCAACCGTGGGAATGGTAGAACTTCATCATCATCGCGGCAACCTGTTGTTTCAACGCAGAGGCAACAATCGGTTTCAGAAAAACCATTAACCGGG
>DUAA01000255.1:0-509 GCA_012961055.1 Nitrospinaceae bacterium | reverse complement strand
TCGGTCCTAAAAAGGATTATAAGCCTGCAAACCTTAATGAGGTTGCAAGGCGCTTTGGTCAGGACCCCGCCACGGTTCGTCAGGCCTTGAAAGAGTGTAATATGGATTCCGCTTCCTTACTGGACCGGGATTTTGATATGGCTTTGGCACAGTTGGATATTCAAGTTGCGCCGGAAGGGATTGATCGGATGGAACTAGCCAAATCTATTTATGAGGATTTTCTGGACGCTCCTCACGTGAAAAGGGACTGGAAAAAAATTCTGGATGAAGATCTGAAAGAAAACCGGAAGATTTTTGGCCGATAATAAATGCTGTTTTAGCGGGATGGATTATTTAAAGTAGGGGAAAGGTTTTTCTGTTCTTCTGAAATAATACTACCCGTAGGAATGCGCTGAAGATTCAATCCTTCCTTAATAATCTGGTCTTGCAGTTTTTTAATTCTACCGTTAGAGCACTTCAGGCTATTCATCAAAATTGAGAAAGCAAAAGTTTCCCCGTCTCTAGATTGA
>DUAA01000254.1 GCA_012961055.1 Nitrospinaceae bacterium | reverse complement strand
CCACTGGGTATCAAACCTACACCGATACAACCAATTATAGTATCGAGCTTGTCTGCAACGGCAATCACCGCACCCAACTCACTAGGAGGAAGGTCATCTCCCGCAAAGGCCGGACGATAATGTTCCTTGATAGCCTGAAAAACTGCAGGTTCCTCCCCCGAATGAGCGGCATAATATCCACCCATGGTGCCCTGTAATTCTGGAAATTCATAAACCATCAGAGTTACTAGATCGGCCTTACATAAACGTCCGGCTCGCAAAGCTTGAGATTTCGTGTCCGGACAGGTCTGAGAAGACAATAGCTCGGCCAGACCACAAATTCTTTCCATTTTCTCATACAGGGTTCCCAACTTTTTCTGGAACACAACTCCCTTTAAAGGTTCCACAAAATCATCCAGAGTTTTCTTTTTATCTTCATTATAAAAAAATCTCGCGTCCTCCAATCGGGCACGCAAAACTCGCTCGTTGCCCTTTTTGATTTCCTGTCCCTCCCCGGCAGGCATATTGCTGATGGTAATAAAGCAAGGCAACAAATTTCCTTTTCCATCTGAAACAGGGAAATACTTCTGGTGATACTTCATCGTCATCACCAATAATTCCTTAGGCAATTCAAGAAAATGGGGATCAAAATCTCCACGGATGGCAACAGGGTACTCCACTAGATGGGTTACGATATCTAGTAACTCCGCGTCATCTTCGACAATCCCTCCGGCTTCCCGCGCCAGGTTTTGAACCTGCTCAAGAATATTTTGTTTCCTCAACTCAAGGCAGACCATCAAAAAATGATTGGAGCTCTCCTCCACATAAGAAGAAAGATTTTTCACCTGAAATTTACCAGGTTTTAAAAATCGATGTCCCTGTGAAACATTACCGCATTGAACTCCATCGAAGCTGAACTGCAAAGTTTCTCCATCAAATAATGCCACGATCCAATGCAAAGGCCGTGCAAAAGGACGCGCCTTATCCGCCCACCGCATTCTTCTAGAGAAGGGGATATTGCTAATGAATTGAGGAAGAAACTCATTCAGGTAATCTGGAGTGGGCCGGCCTTTTTTCTCTACACGGGCACAGACTACTTCTCCTTTTGAGGTTGTGTCACGTCCCAACTCAGAAACATCAATGCCCTTACCTCGCGCGAACCCTATAGCCGCCTTGGTAGGATTTCCCTGATCGTCGTATGCAACAGATATATTTGGCCCATGAAAGAGCTCCACAATATCTTCCTGCAAGGCATCCACCCCTTTTACTGAAACCACTAACCTCCTTGGCGTACCCATAATTTCTGGGACCTCGGCATTGATCCGGTTGCGGGTAAAAAATGAAGCCAATTCCTCACGCATATATTCAAGGGCTGGTTGAACATATCCTGATGGAATTTCCTCTGAACCAATCTCTAAAAACAATTCAGACATATCTTAAAAACCCTTGATTAAACAGTCATAAAACAAAATAGTTTGGCAAAAAACGGTATTATAGGATTAGAAGTCGTTCAGAAAAATAAGGATCTCAAGGCTTCAGGGTCCTGAACGATATAACTGGCAAAGATTTATATGCAAAGCCTTAAGGAGAAAATCAAGCTAATAATTATTTTGAAGACGGCCTGAGTATATCCCAACAAACCAAAGATACCTTATTAAAAGGTAAGATGTTGTGGCAATGGAGCCTCGCGTTGGGGAAGAAAAGCAACGTTGAGAAAGCCATCAACCGAACACTAAAAGCCTTAAAAATTTATGCAGATATTGCTCCGTCCGAAGCAAGCAAAATTAACGCCCAAATTGAGGAGTGGGTCGGCATCTGATTGATTCAGGATTGTTCCTGCTTTTTCAGCAAAGGGAACCCCATCACTTCTCTCTGGTGTACGTAGCCCTCGGCGCATAACCGAGCCAGATTTCTTACCCGTCCAATGAAACCCGTTCGCTCTGTAACACTGATTGCTCCCCTGGCATCTAGCTGATTGAAGGCATGCGAACATTTTAATGTATA
>DUAA01000253.1:2770-11742 GCA_012961055.1 Nitrospinaceae bacterium | reverse complement strand
CCTCGTTTCAAAACCCCTTACCATGTTTTGGAAATTTCTTCCAATGCCTCGAATGAACAAATAAAAAAAGCCTATCGAAAAATGGCCAGTCAGTATCATCCTGATCGTGTTTCTATGGAAGATGAAAAGGTTATTCAGGAAGCCCATCTAAAGTTTCTTGAAATCCAGTCTGCTTATCAGGAATTAGGGAAGATCAGACAGCTTTAAGGGGCAGGAATTTCTTTGCTATTATCGTTCTTCTGGGATGGATCTAATTTTCGGATTATTAAGGTTTGTACTTTTCGCTTACTGGTTTCCTTGATGGTTATTCGATAGGATCCAACCATTACTTGATCACCAGAATTTGGGATCCTTTCCAACCGGTCTATGACTAATCCTGCCAGAGTTTCGAAATCTCCACTCGGCAGATCCCAGTTTAGAGCATCGTTGAGAACACTTATTTCAGTAATTCCTTCCACAATGAATCCCCCATCAGCGTAAGGTTCATATGTTTTTTCGGGTTTGTCATACTCATCTTCAATTTCACCAACAATTTTTTCAAGTAGATCTTCGATAGTGATCAATCCAATACATCCGCCATATTCATCCACCACAATGGCCATATGTAAACCCCTTTGTTGAAGTTCCTTGAGTAGGTCATCAATTTTTTTCTTCGGAGGAATATAATAGGCGGGTCTAATGAGATGACTTATAGGGGTGTCGTCAACTGGCTGATCTAGTAAGTCGAAGGTGTTCATTATCCCGATAAGGTTATACATTCTTTCATGAAAAACAGGCACTCTGGAAAATCCGGAGTCGTTTGCTACGTCATGGGCTTCCCTTAAAGTAGCGGTATCTTTTATGGCGGTCATTTGAATGAGGGGTCCCATGCAATGTTCTGCTCGTAGTTCTCCGAAATTAAAAATATTGTGAATGATTTTCTTTTCCGTTATTCCTAAGTCCACAGTTTGAGACTCTAGGCTCAAAACTTTTCTAAGTTGATCCCGGCTAAAGGTTTTATGATCTTCTTCTGAAGCTAATTGTACTTGTTTGGTAACTTTTGCAGATGCTTTTGATAGCCAGGACGTAAAAGGAGACAGGACTTTATGGAAAAAAAGTAATGGGTAGACCATGAATAACATAAGGGAATCTGCGCGGTGCTGAAAAATGACCTTTGGGATAATTTCTCCACCAAAAAATATCAGGGGAGAAATTATTAACATTGCCATCCATTCCCCAGAGTCTCCGAAATGAGTGACCATAAAAGCTGTGAATATAGCGGTGCTGCTAACCATTGTCAGGTTGGTTCCCAGGGAAGTTGTGGCAAAGAGTCGTTCTGGGGTTTCGAGTAGTTTTAAGATGGCCTTGGCAGCTGAGTTTCCATCTTCAACCAGTTGTTTCATTTTTATCCGGTTTACTGAAACCATGCCAATTTCGGATCCGGAAAAAAATGCTTCCAGAAGTATTCCTAGTAATACCAGTATAAGAGTTGTCGCAAAATCCATTAGTCTTCCTTAACCTTGCCTTGATTTTCCTCTGGCAACGGAGAGGGACCTGAAATGGTAAGGAAAAGACTCAAAATTCTTGAGCCTTTCATTTTTTCGACACGAAATTTAAATTTGCCAATGGTGGTTGATTCCCCAGACCGGGGAATTCTTCCAAATAAACCAAAAACAAAACCACCTACCGTGTCGTAATCATTTTGGGGTAATTCACTATGAAAAATTTCATTAAATTCTGCCAAACTATAACCGCCTAAAATACGATAATGGTTTTCATTAAGTTTCTTCGCGGGCTGTTCATCTTGTCGCATTTCACTGTCTATTTCCCCGACCAGTTCCTCAATAATATCTTCTAAGGTGACCAAACCACAAACGCTTCCATACTCATCCAGAACGATGGCCATATGCCTTTTCAATTTCCGGAACTCCTCAAGCATTTCTGTGATTTTTTTTGATTGCGGAACCGAAATTACAGGGTGCAAAATACCTTTCAGGTTTACTTTGTCTCGCGGCAAATGTTTTAATCGGGTTAGGTCCTTGGTAAATAAAATTCCCTGAATTTCCTCGTCACTGTTACCATATACGGGTACCCGAGAATAAAAGTTTTCTGTGATCCGAGGTAAAATGCTGTTCAAATTATCTTCAACGTTGACTGTGAACATATCGATTTTTGGGGTCATGATTTCTTCGACGGTCGTTTCCCCAAACTCAATGACATTCTGAATCAACTCACGTTCATCGGAATCTATAACACCTTCTCCTTCGCCCACCTGGACCATGGTTCGAAATTCCTCGTCGGAAATGAGGGGATCTGTTTTGCTGTGCGGTGAAATTCCCATAGACCCGATGATCTTTTCTGTCCATATAGTGAATAGTTTTTGCGCGGGTTGGACGAGTTTAGCAAAGCATATTAAAGGATATGCGGAAAATAAGGCATACGTTTGGGCAAACTTGATGGAAATACTTTTTGGGATAATATCTCCAAAAATGAGGAGAAGAAAAGTGCTCACTCCGATCGCGACTCCTAACCCGATGTTACCAAAAAGGCTAATGGCAACAGATGTGATCACGACAGAGATAGCAATGTTGACAAACTCATTGCCGATATAGATAGTGATGAGCAGTTCGCGCGGTTTTTCCAAGAGAGAGCTTACCAAACGTCCTGTCCGTCCTTTTTTCTCTATCATCTCGTTGAGCTGAAAAGAGTTCAGGGAGAAAAAGGCAACCTCACAGGCTGAAAAAAAGGCCGAACACAGGAGTAAAAATACAAGCAACAGGGAACGAGCAAGAAATGAATCGTCCAAAAGTTTTAAAAAACCTCAAGTTTGGCTGACGCTAGTCAAACGAATCGCACTGAAATTCGATTTGGCGATTTGCAAGTAGGGGATGAAAAAATTAACGGGGAATTCTAAAAATGATTGTAGCCCCCAGAGTCAGGAAGAATTTTATTCTTACCATCTTTTGTTTTAAGGATTACTTTTTTAGACTTCAGAGTAATCTCCCCTATTTGTGTGACAAGCGTTTTAGCCTTTAAAAATTGTCTTTTTAATTTTTTAACACCATCAGCAGGTAAAGTAAATAGTAATTCATAGTCCTCCCCTCCATTCAAAATGAATGGAGAAGGATTGATTTGATTCTTGCTGCAGGTACGTAAGAATTCCGGCGATTGTGGTAGTCGATCTTCTTGAATGCGTGCGCCTACCTTGGATGCTTGACAAATATGGTATAGGTCTTGAACCAGCCCATCACTGATGTCTATCATTGAGGTAATGTTTAAATTGGAACGCGCCAGGATGCCAGCTTCCAGGACCCTTGGTGCGGGATCCAAATGGGTTTCAATCAGGTACTTTCTATCTTTTGATGATCCCCAATTTTTATTTTGGCTTAGCAGTTTTAAACCAAGGCTGGAATCACCCAGTGTTCCGGTCACAAAGATAAGGTCGCCTGACCTGGCACCGTGGCGTGTAAACAGACGTCCCGTTTTTGTTTCACCGACTATAGATACATTTATGAAAAAGCATTTGGGCGAAGAGACCGTATCTCCACCAACAAGCTCCACCTTAAACTGATTGCATGACGAATTAAAACCTTTGTAAAGTTTTTCGAGGAAGGATACAGAGATTTTTTTAGGAATGCCTAAGGTCACCAAAACTCTTTTAGGCGTTCCTCCCATTGCTGCGATATCGCTGAGGCTGACGGCCAGTGATTTTCGGCCTAGTACTTCTGGCGATATGTTGGAAAGACTGAAATGGATATCCTCGACCAATGCGTCGGTGGAGATGATTTCATTAGTCCCTGATTTAACTGGATAGACTGCGCAGTCATCGCCAATGCCAATAATAGTATTTGGCGCGCGGAATTTTAAGCGTGAAGCAAGACGATGGATGAGTTTGAACTCACCCAGTTCTTTTATTTTGCTCATAGAAATGGGTCAAGCGTTTTGTTAGCAGGAGAGCGAACAGGTCGTCCAAAATCAATATTTGATTCTTCCATAGTTTTTCATGCTTCGCTAGTAATTGTGTTCCTATTGTGGTTTGAAGAAGTCCTGAGCCAGAGCATCGACATCAAATTTCTTTTCAATTTTGATGGTAACTTTACTCCCTTCTTCAAAGTCAGCTTTCTTAAAATCATGAACATAACATGTCATCTCAATATGTTCTCCTGTTTCTTGGACCCAGATAGTGAGCTCCCGAAACTGGTCAGCTTTATTGGGGGGGGTATTTACTTCGGTGATTTCACCATCTAACAGAATCATAATTGAATTTCCTTTATGCAATTTTTATGGATTGCCTTGATCAAGCGGAGCAGCTAGTTTGTTTGCAGAGAAACTTATCTGGAGTGTCTTGAGAATAATATTCTGAGTCAATTCCATATTTCTCAAAAATTTTGGATTGTTTTTCAAACGGATTTTCCAGAATAATTCTAAGACGTTTGATTTCGGAAAAATCCGATTCTTTTAATGCTTTATCGAGCGCTGATTGAATCAAATGAGTCCTCAGAATATATTTTGGATTTGCGGAGTCCATTTGTATTTTTCGTTCTGCGTGACTCACGCCTTCACGCTCAACCAATTTATTATATTGGTTCAACCAGGACTTTAATTCATCATCCTCATTATTGTTATTTGCAGAGTATGAATCGTTGGGGTGGTTTGCTAGAAATCTGAAGAAATTAGTGTAGTCCAACTGACGGTTCTGAAGCAAATAGAACATTTTTTGAACTAATTGCGAAAACTCCGAATCCAGAATAGCGAGCCCCAGTTTTACACCCATTTCTTCACGATAAAATCGATTGAATAGCGGTTGGTATTGTTGGATTTCTACCTCCAGAGTTTCAGGGCTTATTAAGGGGATGAGGGTTTCTGCTAATTTGTTGAGATTCCAGAAACCTATTTCAGATTGCTGACTGTATGCGTAACGACCATGCGTGTCAGAATGATTGGGAGTGTGGTTGGAAACAAACCGGTCCATAAATCCGTAGGGGCCGTAGTCAAAGGTTGCACCCGTGATAGACATGTTGTCGGTGTTCATGACTCCATGAATGAATCCGACTGACTGCCATTTTGCGATTAGCTTTGCAGTACGTTGAATGGTGCGCTGAAAAAATATTTGATACCTGTCTGATTCTTTAGCAATATCAGGGTAATAATTTTGAATGGCAAATTCTAATAATCGTTTTACATTTTTTGGCTGACCGGTGTAGTGAAAATACTCGAAGCTGCCGAACCGGATATGGGTGTCGGCGATGCGCACCAGAATTGCAGCCAGCTCTGGTTTTTGCCGGTATATTAGTTCCCGAATTCCGATGATTGCCAAAGAACGGGTGGTAGGTATACCCAGTCCGTTTAAAGCTTCGCTTGCAAGGTGTTCACGGATGGAAGCCTGAAGCGTTGCCCTACCATCAAAACCTCGGGCAAAGCGGGTGGGGCCCGCTCCCTTAAGGTGAATATCCCACACCTCCTGTTTCTGGTTCAGGACCTCTCCCAATAAAATCCCTCGACCATCTCCCAGTCTGGGATTGTACGACCCAAACTGATGACCGGAGTAAGCCATTGCCAATGGCTGTGCACCTTCCAACGCGCAATTGCCGCTAAACCGATCAATGAAACCCTGGCTTTTACCTTCTCCAGGAGATAAATCTATCAATTTTGCAGCCGAGGGAGAAAAATCGATCAGATAAGGATCTGTTACGGAATCAGGGGCCTTGGCTTGATAAAACTCAGGTCCCAGTTCAGTGAATCTATTGTGAAAATTTAAATTTTTGGAGTCAGTCAAAGGATTACTTCGAAGGAGGAATTTAGAATGAGGTCTCTCAAAATTATTAGTTTAGTGGTGTGGATGAGGAAAAGGGATTCTTTTTTCTTAAGCGGCTAGTCAAACGTGTCTACTGCAATAGCATCCATTGACTAGCATAAGGTTGTTTAGCTAAATACATTCTTACCGAATTGCCTTCCCTGACATGGGATGGGGAGGTTATTCCAAACTCTGCACCAACCATGAATGGGGTTTTTCCTGATTAGTGTGGAACCAGAAAACAGCATTTATATTAAAATGGACCAACCATGTGGCTGCTTTGCCCTGTTGGCAGATTTTTTTCTGGTAACGGTCTTCTATGGCTGACAATTGATCACAGGTAGTTGTTGTCCAATAGTAATGACCGAGGCCATCATCAAATATAGGGTTGATCCAGGCCTTTTTCCCGCTGGCATTGACAATTCGCTCAGAGTAAATAAGAGTTTTTAATTCTGGTAGGGTGGGTAGACGCCAATCAGAACTTCCTGCAAAGGTTTCTGCTTCCGCAAAAGCCAGAGAATCTTTTAATTTTAATTTTTTTAAGACCCCTTTTTTTAACCAACGTAATTTGTTCACGGTGTCTGTCACCGTTCCATCCCCGTTATCAACAAAACTGGGGTTAGGAAGTTCTTCAAGAGTATTTTCACTAACATTACGACACTTTATAAGTGAAGGGCCAGAATCAGGGCATGTATTCAAGATGGAAAAGTGATCTAACTTTTTCATCATTTCGCAAATCTCTGCGGGTTTACATTTAGCAAAAGAAGGAATCGCTTGGGCTAATAAAACAATTAACGTCAAAAGCACGATTCGCATATTAAACTCCTGATTAAAAAATGTTTTTCTGAAAGAAATACCCAGTCTACCTTAGACTAATCCAAGAATCTTGTTGAGCATACTATAAAATCAAACCCACGGAAATATAAAATAGACCGCTGATTATTGCAGGTAAGGGAAAAGGTTTTAAATACTGTCTCCAAATGCGGTTAGATCCAGTTCGATTAAGGCCTCCTTCCCATTCATTTCAAGAAAATACTTGGTGTTGACAATGCGGTTACTGGATGGGTCCGGATTAATATTGATGATGGGTATTCCCCGTTCCATGAAATGCAGCGCAATATAATCATTGGTAGGAACAGCGCCTGAGCTGCCTACCAGGATAGCGAGGTCAAGTGGTTCCTGTATGAATCTTTTAAAACTTCCTTCCTGTTCCGGGTATCCGATGTATTCACCATCGCCAAACATCAAGATATGAGGGCGGGCGATTCCCCGACAACTTCTGCAGATAGGATAATTCGATGCTTTCATGGAACCGGTGTCGAGATCACAAAGAGGGACCGACAGGTCTTCCCAAAACTGATGATTGCAGGTGTCAAGGCATTGTAGGCGCCACATGGAGCCATGAACTTCAAGGATCTTTTCTTCAGGGCACCCTGATCTTAAATGAAAACCATCAGTATTGGTGGTGTGGATGAATCCATCCTGCATCTCGATCCACTTATTAATGATGGTGTATCCATCGTGAGGCTGGTTTTCCTGGGCGTTTCGGCGTCGCCATTCATAGAAGGCCCAGGCATGCGGTAACTCATTGCGAAATGCCCAGGGACTGGCCAGATCCTGAGCTTCCAGGTTTTTTTCTTTGAATGGTGGAAAGTTTTCCCAATAGCCGTTCTTATCTCTGAACGTAGGGATGTTGGAGTCGGCACTCATGCCAGCACTAGTTAGATATAAGGTTCGTGTTGATTTTTTAATCAGGTCTGATGCCTTATGCAAGATTTCAAGCTTTTCCATCCCATTCCTCATAAAACTGGTCCAGATACGCCTGCATGAATTGATGCCTTCCTTCTGCAAGGCGCAAAGCGGAGGTCGTATTCATTCTATCTTTTAATAAAAGTAATTTTTCGTGAAAATGGTTGATGGTATGTCCTTTGTTTTTTTTGTATTCTTCAAAACTTTGATGCATGACGGGCGGTTCATCAGGGTGATACATCAAGCGGTTTTTGTGTCCGCCATAGGCGAAAGTACGCGCGATACCCATGGCCCCAATGGCATCAAGCCGGTCTGCATCCTGCACCACTTCACCTTCAAGCGTTTTCATGGGGGTGGGTACTCCCGCCCCCTTATAAGAGATGCTGGCAATGATCTCAATAACTGGGTCAATCACCTCACGTTCTACCTGATTGTTCAGGAGAAACTGTCTCGCCATTTTTGGGCCCATGGTTTCATCCCCGTCATGAAATTTCCAATCTGCAATGTCGTGAAGTAGGGCAGATAGTTCAACGATTTTTAGATTGGCCTCTTCCTGCCCAGCAATATTTTTTGCCAGGTTCCACACTCGGTAAATATGCCACCAGTCATGTCCGGAACCCTCTCCTGCAAGCTTCTCTTCCACAAACTGACAGGTTTTATCTATAATGGAAATCGTCATGATGGCGTACCTTAGAAAAATAGGATTGGGGTTATCATTTCACACCCCTATTTTATGTTCAATGGATTTTAGATAGTCAGAGTGAATTACAAACTTGTAGAATGTTTAAACCCCTTGTCAGGTGTTACTTCTAATGATTCTAGAAGGCCATAAAAACTTTGCCGGTAATTATGTGAAGGGAGATAGCTTTCTGCACAGGTTGAAGCCGGAAACAAAAATCCTTGCTGCTTTATTCCTGATTGCGGTATCCGGGACGGGTGGTGGCTGGTCTCTCACTGTGGTTGGCATGTTGTCCCTTCTGGGAACGCTTGTAGCCAGAGTCTATTTTAAAAGTATTTTTTATATTATTAAGCGTATGGCCTGGTTTTTTCTCGCCATTGGAATTTTTCCTGTTCTGTTCACTCCTGGGTTTTATGTGGATCTTCCGGTATGGTTTCCACTCAGTATTTCCCGTGAAGGATTGATCCTTGGCGTGGAATCCTCTGCGCGATTGATAAACATTCTCCTTATATCGTTGGTATTGGTGCGTACGACTTCTTCTTCCGATTGGATGGAAGGGCTGGAAAAATTACTCGGTCCCTTGATAAATCGTTTACCGGTAATAAAAGATCTATTTGCAGTGGCCTTGCTATCGGTGAAGCTGTTGCCGCAGATCTTTATTGAAACCCAGGAACACTTTTCTGACCTCTACAAAAATGGAGCGCAGACTAAATGGGGATACAAAAAACTACATTCCTTCGTTCACTCTGTCCTGCACTATATAGCTTCGAT
>DUAA01000253.1:1248-2741 GCA_012961055.1 Nitrospinaceae bacterium | reverse complement strand
CACTGAAGTTCTTTTTGAACCACAGATAAATAAAGATGAAAATATCCGTGATGTAAATCACCCTAGCCCTCTTAGTAGTAAGAGGGAGTAAAACCTCTTCAAGCCGCCAAAACTCTTTGTTAGCAGATAACTGGATTTCTAGTTGGCCCAACCCTAGTGGGCGGGTCGCTTGTGGAGTCCGCACTCTTTATGTTCTGGGTTTTCCCACCACCAGCGTCCGGCGCGGATGTCTTCTCCAGGCTCCACGGGTCGCGTACAGGGGGCGCAACCAATACTGGGGTAGTTTCTTTTATGTAGAACGTTTATGGGCACATTGTGTTCCGTGATATAAGCCATGACCTGGTCTTCGGTCCATTCCGCCAGAGGATTTATTTTTATTAATGGCGGATGGTCTGCATCTTCCATGACTTTCGGGATGTCAGTTCGGGTTACACCTTGATCCCTTCTCATTCCTGTTACCCAGGCTTTCAGTTCTCCCAGTGCCCGGTTCAGCGGTTCCACCTTCCTAATACGACAGCATTCCTTGCGGTTTTCCACGCTTTCACGAAACGAGAAAAATCCTTTTTGCCGAACCAAATTCTCCACTGCATTTTTATCGGGAAAATAGGTTTTTATTTCCAGCCCATATTTGGAACGCACGCGATCCATGACTTCATAAGTTTCTTCGTGAAGTCTACCGGTATCGAGGGTGAATATTGTTATGGGGCCACCGAGTTTGGCGATCATGTCGATCAGGACCATATCTTCCATACCAAAGCTGGAAGCTAGGCCAGCATCTAGGCCATATTGGTTCATACTCCAACTTAACAGTTCTTCAGCAGCTTTAGGCTCGAAATCTATAGATTTAAATGACATGTTAGGCTTCCACTTGACAGGGGTAGGAATAGTATATATATACTGAAAATATTAGAAAATATTGATTCGCTAAATACTTTTTCACGACCTTGCTGAAAAAGCAAGTTCTGGAATGAATAAAATAGCGAGCACTTCTCATATCAGAGCGGATGGTTAACTTCCTGCTCTATTTTGTAGCGTGATGTAATTATGTTTTTTTCAAAAACTGACAAACCCTTACCGCGAATTCTAGTTAAAACCTTTTTTATTTATTGTTGCCTGTTATTTGGATTTCTTCCTACCATGCAGGGTGAGGCTGGGATTCTGGAGCAAGTTGAGAATGAGCTGGTGAAACTTGCAGACCAGGTGCGTCCGGCGGTAGTTAGCCTGTCCCCCTATATAGCTAAAGGAGTTGTTGGACAGGGGTTACCCAAAAGAGGGCGACCGGCCAATGCCGGAGCGGGGGCTATTTATGATGCCAAAAAGGGTCTTGTGGTCACAAATAGCCATGTGGTGCGAAATGTTTCGAAAATCAAGGTAACCCTCATGGATGGTCGAGAGATCATTGGCGATGTGTTGGGAGCTGATGAAGACACTGACCTTGCTGTGGTCCAAATCCATTCTGATATCCCGCTGGCAGAAGTTAAATTTGGCGACTC
>DUAA01000253.1:0-1193 GCA_012961055.1 Nitrospinaceae bacterium | reverse complement strand
GTGGGCAACCCCTATGGTCTGAACGACACCACCACGTTTGGCATTATCAGTGGCTTGAAAAGAGAAAATATAAACCTCTCCCGTTACGAAGACTTTTTACAAACGGATGCTTCCATTAATCCGGGCAATAGTGGAGGACCTCTCCTGAATATAAAAGGGGAAGTGATCGGCATCAATACGGCGATCATCAACTACGCCCAGAGCATTGGGTTCTCCATCCCCTCTAACATGGTCAAACATGTAGTGGTGCAGTTAGTGGAGTTTGGAGAGGTTCATCGTGGCTGGCTGGGTGTCGGGATAGACCTGATATCTGAAGAAATTGCCAATCAGGAAAATGTAATGAAGGGCGTGGGGGTCATTATTAACTCTGTTTTTGAAGGAGATCCGGCTGATCAGGCGGGACTCAAAATCGGTGATATTATCCTAAGAATTGGTGGATCAGAAATTAACTCACCCAACAGCATGATCCGAGTAATTGGTGCCATCACACCCGGCCAAACGATCAACCTGGATATAATCCGGAAAGGCAAACGTAAGATAGTGCCCGTCAAACTGGAATCGAGAAAAGAAAGGAAGACCCAATTGGCCACATTACCTCCAATGATACCATCTGGGTTGGATTTTTCCGTTAAAGAGACGGAGAAGGATGAGGGGGTGCTGGTGGTCAGTGTCAAGCGTGGAAGCCCTGCAGGTTCAAAGGGTTTGCTTTCGGGAGATCGGATTGTGGCGATAAACGGAGAGCCCATTAATAACCAGGCGCAGTTTGACTTGTCAATCAGCACTATTGGTAAGGGAAGCCCGATTTTTCTGTTGGTTTGGAGAAATGGTGAAAAATTCCATTTGGGGCTTGAAAGAGGAAATTAAATTTGTTAAAGTTGCGCACCGAAAATACGAAATATTGTATTTATAGGGAAACTGCGCTTTTAAATTAAAAACTTATAAACCTTTTGAAATAAAAGGAGTTTTAATATTACAGCTGGCCACAAAGGGATATGGAGCGGCCACAGCTAGGATTTGAAAAACAACATTTAACGGTTTTTATTTAGCCATTTTTAGACGCACTACTTTTAGGAGGTAGAAATGTTTGGTGTCAAAAACGGGTGGAAAAGCTGGCGAGCATTAGCAGTCATTCTTATGACCTTGGGGCTTTGCGTCCCGGCTGGTGCTGTCTCGACCGACCATTCACATGGTGG